>URQY01000034.1 GCA_900550165.1 uncultured Eubacteriales bacterium | reverse complement strand
TGCTGGTGTTCGCAACGCCTGTCTACTATTACTGCGTCAGCGGTCAGCTCAAGACTATGCTGGATCGTGCCAACCCGCTGTTTGATACGGACTACGCCTTTACGAAAGCCTATCTGCTTGCAGCGGCGGCAGAGGACGCACCGGAAACCTTCAATGGTACAGAGAAGGCCGTGCAGGGCTGGGTAGACTGCTTCCCCCGCTGTGCGCTGGTTGGCACAGTGTTTGCGGGCGGCGTAAACGGCGTGGGAGAGATCGCAGGTCATATTGCGCTGGAGCAAGCTTATCAGATGGGCAAGGAGGTCTGAGCCATGGCAATCAAACAAACGGCAGGCAGAGAGGCTCTGGGGGCATTTGCTCCTAAATTTGCGGAATTGAATGATGATGTACTGTTCGGCGAGGTGTGGAGCCGGGAGGAGCAGCTCTCCCTGCGCGACCGCTCTCTTGTGACGGTGACGGCGCTCATGGCACAGGGACTCACCGATTCGTCCTTCCGGTATCATCTGGAAAGTGCAAAGAAAAACGGCATCACCAAGGAGGAAATTGCTGAGATTCTGACCCACGCCGCCTTCTATGCCGGATGGCCCAGGGCGTGGGCCGCGTTCCGTATGGCAAAGGAAGTGTGGGGCGAGGACACCGGCGAGAATGCTATGGCAGAGCACGCTGCATCCATGGTCTTTCCCATCGGTGCGCCCAACGAAGGCTTTGCACAGTATTTCAGCGGGAAAAGCTATCTGGCGCCTGTCTCCAAGGAGCAGGTAGGCGTTTTCAACGTGACCTTTGAACCCGGCTGTCGGAATAACTGGCATATCCATCACGCGAAAACCGGCGGCGGGCAGCTCCTGATCTGCGTTGCCGGACGCGGCTTTTATCAGGAATGGGGCAAGGCCGCTGTGGAGATGCTGCCGGGCGATGTGGTAAACATTCCGGTCGGTGTCAAGCATTGGCACGGCGCAGCACCGGACAGCTGGTTCTCCCATCTCGCCGTAGAGGTACCGGGAGAGGAACCGTCCAACGAGTGGCTGGAGGCTGTGGATGATGCAGATTATATCAAAGCAACTACAAATAAGGAGCGCAACGAAAATGACAGATGAAAAGCTGAATTTAACACAGGAATGGGACAAGGTGTTCCCAAAAAGCGACAAGGTTGACCACAAAAAAGTGACCTTTCACAATCGCTACGGCATCACGCTGGCGGCGGATCTGTACACGCCGAAGAATGCAGTGGGCAAGCTGCCTGCCATTGCCGTCAGCGGCCCATTCGGTGCAGTGAAGGAGCAGTCCTCCGGACTGTACGCGCAGAAGATGGCGGAGTATGGCTATCTCACCATTGCCTTCGATCCGTCCTATACCGGCGAGAGCGGCGGACAGCCCCGGTATGTGGCCTCACCCGATATCAACACTGAGGATTTCTGCGCCGCCGTGGATTTTCTGTCCGTGCAGGAGAATGTAGACCCGGAGCGTATCGGCATCATCGGCATCTGCGGCTGGGGCGGTATGGCCGTCAACGCCGCAGCACAGGACACCCGCATCAAGGCAACCGCTGCCATGACTATGTACGATATGACCCGTGTAAATGCCAACGGCTATTTTGATGCAGAAGATTCTGAGCAGGCGCGTTTTGAAAAGAAGCGGGCTATGAACGCCCAGCGGACCGAGGACTACAAAAGCGGCAGTTATTCCCTTGCCGGAGGCGTGGTCGATCCGCTGCCGGACGATGCGCCGCAGTTTGTGAAGGACTACTATGCCTATTACAAAACGCAGCGCGGCTATCATACCCACAGCCTGAACTCCAACAACGGTTGGAACGTGACCTCTTCGCTTTCCTTCCTGAATATGCCGATTCTGCAATACAGCAGCGAGATCCGCTCTGCCATACTGCTGGTACACGGAGAGAAAGCGCACTCCCGCTATTTCAGCGAGACGGCTTACAGCAAGCTGACCGGCGATAACAAGGAATTGCTCGTTATCCCAGGCGCAAACCACACCGACCTTTACGATCAGATGGACGTGATCCCATTTGAAAAGCTGAAAGCGTTCTTTGAGGAATATCTGAAATGAAACATTCCTTGTCTTTCTGCTTGTTGGCGGACATGACATTTTTGCTCACAGCCTGTTCCATCGCAGTCACCGAAAACAGATCTATCTGCTGTCGATGCCAGTACAGAGAGTGTATCAAATAATGCAGCACAGTCGGGAGTATTGAAAGAGCCGGATGAACTACCTGTAAAGGAAGAAGGAAGCAAGGTAGAAAACCCGAAAACAGATGTGCAAGAGCCTGTGCCTGATGGAACAGAAAACCCTATCTCAACGGATGTGCCATCGACTGAAACGCAGCCGGAAAAACCGGGGCCTTCGATAGAGACTGATGCTCCCGTGGCGAAAGAACCTGCTCAGGTGCCGACGCTGATGCTCAGCATTGACGGTACGCCGGTAACCGTTCTATGGGAAGACAACGAGACCGTCAGCGAGTTGTTTACGGCGGTGCAAAACGGCGCGATCGAGGTTTCTGCTTCGCGCTATGGTGGCTTTGAGCAGGTCGGCAGTCTGCCACAGAGCTTTTCAAGAAACGATGTCCGGACAACGACGCAGCCGGGAGATATCGTTTTATATTCCGGTAATCAGCTTGTCATATTCTTCGGCTCTAATTCGTGGAGCTATACGCAGCTGGGCCACATTGAAGGACTTTCTACTGATGAACTGACCGCATTGCTGGACAAAGACATAGAAGTTATTGAAATAAAAACGGCTAAAATAACAATCGATCATAAGGGTTTGGGACTATCCCAAAAATGAAAACAGGGCGTTTCGGTGGTCAGCCGGAACGCTCTGTTTTTCCGGTGTGGGTACTCACCGGATTTGCTTGCTACTCTGCAAGGAAATCCCGGTCAACCCACGCCGTTTTTCGCAAGTGTATCTACACTTGCTGTGCTTGCTCTTCCTCCAGCAATCGCATTGACTCGAACGTTTGTTCTTGGTATAATTGGAATGAGTGATTGAAAAAGCCTTAAAATCCAGCTAATTTTCATTGGCAAATGGCGGCATCGCCGCCTTGATTACCGGCTTGCACAGCCGAACAGGGCTGTCAAGGACGCGCAGCGAGGCGAAGCCAATTCCTTGACAGATTTGCTCGGCTGTGCTACCTGCAATCCCGAAATTACGGAGGACATACGAAGATGAAAACAGAGAATTTCTGCAAAGAGAACCGTCCCGAAGCGAAGAAGAAATTGCGCCTGCCGGATCAGTTGGAGCTGGTGATGGAGGATGGAACCGTGTATCGTGTGCGCAGCTTCTTTGCCGCAGAACAGCAGATGGGGGACGTGTTGGACGCTCTCTCCCTCGAAAAAGTCAATCGGGAGAACTGAATCCCGGCACATTGCCCAGTGGAATCCATAGCCGTGCTGTGGTATAATCCTTGTAGATTTCTGATTGTATCACGCACTGCATTTCGGGAGGTTAAATAAGAAAATGCAGGAAAACTATATCGTTGGTATTTACGCACGGCTGAGCCGGGATGATGAGCGTGCCGGGGAATCCGTGTCCATCGAAAATCAAAAGGAAATGCTCTCCCGCTATGTGCGGGAACAGGGCTGGACGCTGTACGATTATTACTGTGATGACGGCGTTTCGGGTACGACCTTCGACCGTCCGGGACTGAACCGGCTGGTGCAGGATGCCACGGATCACAAGATCAATCTTGTCCTCTGCAAAGACCTATCGCGCCTCGGTCGAGATTACATCGAAGCGGGCAAGTACACGGACTTTGTGTTCCCATCCCTCGGCTGCCGTTTCATCGCGCTGAATGACGGCGTTGACACGCTCCGCAAGAACAACGAGATGCTGGTCATTCTGAAAAACGTAATGAATGACCTCTATGCGCGGGACACCAGCAGCAAGATCAAGGCAGTCAAGCTGTCCACCTTCAAGAGCGGCAAGTATGTCGGCTGCTATGCACCCCTCGGTTATAAGAAAAGCGAAGCGGACAAGCACATTCTTGAGGTCGATCCGGTGACTGCTCCCGTGGTGCGGCACATCTTTGATCTACGCTTGCAGGGGTACGGTTTCCGCAAGATCGCCTTGCAGCTCAACGCGGAAAAAGTCCCCGCGCCAAGGAGCTTTTACTACATGGCAGAAGGCCGGGAAAACCTGCGGGGGGAGACACCGTTCTGGAACGATGTGACGGTAAAAACCATTCTCCGCAACGAGGTTTACATCGGTCACATGGTGCAGAACAAGACCGGCACGGTGTCCTACAAGAACCACAAGCAGGTCAGCAAACCGGAATCCGAATGGATCAAGGTGGAAAACACCCATGAGCCGCTGATCCCACAAGAGACGTGGAACGCCGTGCAGCGGATGGACAACCACCCGGCGAGAGGTCGCAGCGGCAAGAGCGGCACGATTGCCCTGTTTGGTGGTCTGCTGCGGTGTATGGACTGCGGATCGTCCATGCGGTATATGCGGGACTATCGCAAAAAGGTTTCCGAGAAAGAGCCGGAATACAAGGCGTATGTCTGCAACCGCTACGCATCAGGCGGCAAAAATACCTGTTCGTCCCACTACATCAACCAGAAGGTGCTGACGCAGATCGTCATGACAGACATTCGGTGCAAGGCGATGTGGGCGCAGAACAGCCGTGAGACGCTGAGGACGCAGCTTTTAGCGAGGGAGCAGAGCGCCAGCGTAGAGCGCACCAGAACGCTGCAAGCGGAGCTGAACGCCATCGGCAAACGGCTTCCAGAGCTTGATAAGCTGATTCAGTCCGTTTATGAGGATAAGGTTTTGGGGCGCATCCCGGAAAGCGTGTGCGTTAATCTGCTCAATCAGTATGAGGCCGAGCGCCGGGAAAAGCAGGAGCGTCACAAGGAGTTGACCGGGCAGCTTGCCGCCAGCCGTGAAACCGAATCCTCCGTGGACGCCTGGCTGGACATGATGCAGGACTACGCCCAACTTGAGGAATTAGACCGTCCCACGCTGGTACGCCTGATTCAGAAAATTGAGATCAGCGAACGCTATACCGTGGATGATCACGAGGAACGCGACATTCACATCTACTATAATTTCGTGGGGTACATCGAAGCATAAGCCGTCATTCTTTATTCGAGGTTGACTAACGAATTTTTTGCAAAGGATACCAGCCGCAAAATCCGTGCCGTCAACAAGGCAAAGGGTGAGCGTGGAGAGCGCTTGACCACCAACGTTCCCTACGGCTACAAGCATGACTCTGGCGACCCCAAGAAATGGGTGATTGACGAGGAAGCTGCACAGATCGTGAAGCGGATCTTCTCGCTTTGCATGGAGGGAAAAGGACCGAGCCAGATCGCCGCTCTGCTGGAAAAGGAGAAGGTGCTGAACCCCACCGCCTACAAACAGCGGGAGGGCAGAAAAACACCGCATCAGACCCCGGAGAACGAGTATCGCTGGCACGAAAGCACCGTTGCTTATATTCTCGAATACATGGAGTACACAGGCTGCACGGTCAATTTCAAGACCTACACCAACTCCATTTATGACAAGAAGCAGCGGGAGAATCCAATGGAGAATCGCAAGATTTTCTATAACACCCACCCGGCAATCATCTCATTGGAGGTCTTTGATAAGGTGCAGGAGATACGGCAGCAGCGGCACCGCAGGACGGCGACGGGAAAGAGCAATATGTTCTCCGGCTTGGTGTTCTGCAACGACTGCAAGCAAAAGCTCTATTACTCCACCACCAGCTATTTTGAGAAGCGACAGGACTTCTTCATCTGCTCCACCCATCGTGCCAACAAGGACAAGTGCAGCGGACATTATATCCGTGCCGTTGTGCTGGAACAGATCGTCTGGAAGCACATTCAGGAGGTCATATCGGTAGTCACTCGCTATGAGGCATATTTCCGTTCGGAAATGGAACAAAAGCTCCGTGTGCAGAGTGAGGAAACCATGCGCTTGTGCAAGAAACGGCTGGCACAGGCTGAGAGAAGAATCGGGGAGCTTGACCGGCTGTTCGTCCGCATTTATGAGGACAATGTTGCCGGAAAGCTGGATGATGAACGCTTCGCCATGATGAGCAAAAACTACACCGAGGAACAGAAAAATCTCAAGGCCGAGGTCAAAGGTCTGCAACAGCAAATCCATGAACAGGAACAACAGGCAGAGAATATTGAGCAGTTTGTTCAGCGGGTAAAGAGGAGCAGCACCCTCACGGAGCTGACGCCCTATGCCCTCAGAGAGCTTGTCAAGGCGGTCTATGTAGATGCGCCCGACAAGTCCAGCGGCAAGCGCAGACAGAAGGTACATATCGAATATGACCTCGTAGGCTACATCCCCGTGGACGAGCTGCTAAAAGCGGAACAGGCATGACCGAAATCATGCCTGTTCCAAGAAATTTGAATTTTACTGTCTTACCAGCAGAGAGCGAGGCGTCTCTTTTTTCTTTTTACCGCTCCTGCACCCGTTTGCCGCTGATGTGCTCGATCTCGATGCGGAACATCCGGACGGCCTTGCCGGAGGCGGCGACCTCATCGTCGACCATTTTCTCGGTGGGATAGTATTTCATCGCGAACCTTTTGCACAACCTGAGCGTTTCGCCCGGGTCCTCGACGAGATGGCAGCGGCCGAAGACGACCGCGCTGCGCAAAAACGGGGCCCATGCCTCGTCCGTCTCGACGCTCTCGCCGCTCACGACGGTAAAGCAGACCTTGTCGCACTTTTTGAGCGAATCGACCTTGTGCCCGACCTTCGCGCCGTGGAAGATGATCTCCTGCTTTTCCTCGTCATAGAGATAGTTGACCGGCACCGCGTAGGGGTAGCCGCCGTCGCCGTTGACCGCCAGCACGCCGCGGCGCGCCTCGTGCAGGAGCTTTTTCGCCTCCCCGACGCCGATCTCGTTTGCCTTTTTCCGCACAGGTCTGAACATGGGACATTCCTCCTCTACCACTGATTTCTGTGATGCCATTATACCGCCTTTTTGCCCCGTTTTCAACGGGGCCGCGCTTCGTTCTCCTTCTCCCGGCGCAGCAAAGGGGCCCGACACAGTCGAGCCCCTTTGTTCTCTTCCATCTTATCGCTTTTTCAGTGCTCCAGCCGCGTCCAGTCGCGGTTGTCGCGCAGCTCCTTCCACTGCTCGTCGCCGCTTCGCTCATTGGCCGCGCGCTCATAGACATGGCTGTTCGCTGCCTCCTGCACCGCGATATAGAACCACTGGCCCGGCGTGCAGTCGGGGAAGGTCAGCATCGCGCTGTGCGGCAGAAGGCGGCTCTCGTCCTTCGGCACGCGCTCGAGCACACGGTCGATCATCGTCACGGTCTCGGCGCGGGTGATGGAGCGGTCCGGGCGGAAGCTGCCGTCCGGGTAGCCCTCGATCCAGCCGTTGCCCGCCGCGAGGCGGATATAGGCCTCGGCCCAGTGGCCCGCCGTGTCTGGGAAGCGGTCCGTGCTCTTGTCGAGCTTGGCAAAGAGCGCGATGATCTTGGCCATTTCCGCGCGCGTGATGGGCGCGTTCGGGCGGAACGTGCCGTCCGGGTAGCCGTTCACGATGCCGGCGCTCGTCATCGTCGAGACGGCGTTGTTGTACCACTGGCCCGCGCGCACGTCGCTGTAGCTGTTCGCCGTGGCCCAGAACCGCGTGCGACTCTCCTCGGTCAAAAGGCGGAAGAAGATGGTCGTCGCCTCGGCGCGGGTGATGCTCCCATTCGGCCGCACGGTCCCGTCGGGATAGCCCATGAGGTAAGCGTAGTGGTCCGCCGTGTTCAAAGCAGGCTTCGCAGGCGTCGGCGTAGGCGTGGGCGTCGGAATAACGGGAACATAGGGGGCGTAGCGGTAGGTGTTGGTGATCGTCAGCGGCGCCCCTGCCTCCTGCTCGTCGATCTGCCATCCCGCGACTGTGAGTACGCCGTCCTCCTTTTCGACCGTGACTGTCAGCGTATAGCACTTGCTGTCATAGCTCATATAGGCGGTCGTTCCCGCGTTTTCCTGCACAGTGTACTGATAGGTGCCCGCTTCGCTGAACGTCATCTGCCCCTGCGCTGCCGCAGCAGACGCCCTTGCTTCCTTCTCTTCTGTCTCCGCAAAACGGAACGGTACCTTCTCATATCCGCTGCATGCAGAAACAGAAGCCGTGCCGATGAGTCTGTCGCCGTCCATGGTCGCCGCCGCGCCCTCGTTCGGCGTCACGGTCAACTTAAATTCCTCGGCAAAGTTCTCCGGATAGTTTCCGGTGAGCGTCTTATTGAGGATATGCGTCCCTTCACCATCCGCGTCATCAAGATCGAAGGAGATCGGGTCCGGCACACATTTGACGCTGATCCCGGCGTTGTCCGACGTCCAACTGTAGCAGTCCCGGTCGAAGGTCAGCTCAAGCTCGATCCATTTCTCTTCCGGGGCCGCATCCGTATGCCCGCAGCCCGTGTCCGCGTTGTATTTTTCAATATACGGCGTCTTGTCGACCGTCATGCGGCAGACAAATGTGCCATCCCGCTTTTCCGCCGCGGCGGACATGATCGAATCTCCGGTCAGCTCATACGTTCTTTTCTCGTGCGCAGCCTCCGACACGCACGCTACGTCGACCTGTCCGCTGTAGGGGATGGCAACGAAGAAAAGCTGCTTTGTCTTCGCATTTGAAAAGGGAAGCACTTCGATCGGATCTGAATCGTCATATTCGTTGAACGTATGGACGGCGAGCGGCGTTCCCTCAAATTCATACTCCTGTGTCAGCCCGATGACCAGCATATTCACCCCGGCGATCTGCTCCACCTTGCTCTGCATCTCATGGAACCTGCTCTTCACCTCTCCGGCCAGCACCGTATGGCGGCTCGGATGATCCGGATCCTCCAGGCATCTCTCGCAGGTAAACGGTATGTTCACATAGCAGCCGCCAATATAGGAAAAGCCGCTGCTGTCATTTCTTGAGGGGTCATAGCGCTGCCCCTTGAGCTGAAGCGTAAATTTCGCCTCGTCAGGCACGGCCGCTGCTGCGCCGTCCTTCTCTTCCGCCGATGCGTTCATCGGCAGCAGGCTCAGCGTCATCAGAAACGCCAAAAGTATTGCCAGAACATTTTTCTTCATTTCTATCCTCTCCTTGTTTTGATTCGGCCTGCGCCGGTTTTCCGCACTCTGCTTCGTCTCTGAGCATAAGGCACGGCGCGCAAAAAAAGTGTCGAAGCAGAGCGAATGGAAATATTTTTTATATCCTCCCTTCTTTTCCTCAAAATAGGAAGTTTAGTTCCTATAATATCGCTACCAAACTTCCTATTTGCCAATAGAATTAGGAACTATAATTCCTGTAGACGCTTTTTACCGTCCCTTTTGAGCCATATAGGAGGAACACCCATGCTCATTTCAGACCCTCGCCAAATCGGGAATCGCCTGCTGGCTATTCGAAAACATATCGGTCTGACGCAGGCAGAGGTGGCCGAGGCTGCCGGTCTTTCCGACCGCGCGTATGCCGACATCGAGCGCGGAAGCGTTAATATGCGCATCGATACGGCGCTGCGCATCTGTCAGTCGCTTCATATCACGCCGGACGAGATCCTGACCGCAGAGCGACCTTCGTTCGCTCTGCGCCGCGAGGAATTGCTGGCGCGGCTGGATGCCTGCCGCCCCGACGAACAGGAAACGGCGCTTGCACTGTTGGAGGTCTATCTGCGTTCATTGTCATAAATGCGAAAAAAAGCAGGAAACGGAATCAACCGTTTCCTGCTTTTTTTATGAAGGGAGCTTTCTGCAATATGCCTCCTTTATACAGCAACGCCAGCGCCGCCGGGAGGCTTCCGGCGGCGCTGGCGTTTGTTTGTATTCGCTTACTTTTCCGCGGCGCGGAAGAGGAAGGTGACGATCTGCGCGCGGGTGCAGTCGCTGTTGGGAGAGAACGTCGTGGCGGACGTGCCGGTGGTCACGCCCGCGTTGACGGCCCACTGCACGGCGGGAGCGTAGAAGGCGCTCGCGCTCACATCGGCAAAGGCGTTCGTGCCCTCAGCCGCCGGTGCGCCGGCCGCTCTCCACTGGAAGGTGACGGCCTGTGCGCGCGTGACGGAAGCGTCCGGGGAGAAGGTCGTGCTGCTCGTGCCGGTGGTCACGTTGTTTTCCACCGCCCACGCAACGGCCTTTTCGTAGTACGCGCCGCTCTTGACGTCGGTGAACGCAGTGGTGGTGGACTTGGGCTCGGGGCTGCCGTTGGCTCTCCACAGGAAGGTGACCATCTGGCCGCGCGTGCAGCTTGCGTTGGGGGCAAAGCTCGTGGCGGTCGCGCCGGAGGTGACGTTGTTTGCAACGGCCCAGGCAACGGCGTCGGCATAGTAGGCGTCGTCGGCCACATCGGTGAAGGGCAGGGAGGCGGAGCCGTCGTAGTTCTCCGTGCTCAGGACGGAGGAGAAGAGGAAGTTGCTGATATAGGCGTACTCGTCTCTCTGGTGGACCTTATTGGTCAGGGAGTTGGCGAAGAGGACGACGTTCATGCCGTTTTCCTGATAGGCAAAGCCCTGCACGCCGCCGTTTAAGTAAGCCTTGAAGCCCGCGGCGCGCTCGGCGGTATTTGTGGGGATGAAACCCTCGGTGGGCGTCTTGGTCTTGTCGCTCTTGACGAGGACCGTCGCACCGGACGGGACCTTGGAGAAGAAGCCGAGGCCGTAGGCGTAGAGGATATCGTCACCGTCGAGGACATAGCTCGCGTTGACAAGGGTCTTATTGGGATAGACAACGGGGGTCAGGCAGTCCATCGCGCCGTCCAGCTCGGTGTATTCCACGCCGGAGATGAGGTCAGAGGCGTTCGAGGCGACGGAGTAGCCGTAGCCGATGTAGGGAAGGCCGTTCTTCACGGCGGTCTTCGCCGCGGCGTCCAGCTTCATCGCGCCGATGGCGGCATCCGCCTTGGTCACATCGCTGGTCGTGGTGAAGCCCATCAGCGCCATCGCTGCCATATCGTAGTTCCAGCCGGCGCTCTGGCTGATCTGCGGCGTGTAGACAAATCCCTTCTCGCTTTCAGCAGGCGTGCCGGGGACGTAGACGGTCGGGGACTTGGTGATGATCTTCGCCTTCACGCTCGTCTTGTCGACGCCCGCGGCAGAGAGCAGATACTTGCCCGCGACGGTCTGATAGTCGGCGTAGGAGCAGATGAAATCGCCCATGTGGTCGCCGCTCGTGACCATGCCGACGGTCTTGCCGGCCTTGAGAAGTTCGTTGACGGCGGCGGTGGAGTCTTCGGAGGCGTTGGAGAGGATCACGTCCTTGTTCTTCTCGCCCGTGAAGTAGGAGGTCAGCGCCTTGGTGTAGGCGAGCGCGTCGTCGTGATCCATGGCGTCGCCGCAGACAGCGGCGATGCTCTTGTAGGCGGCGGGCTCGGCCACGGTGACCATGTCGAAGCCGCGCGTCTCGTTGAAGGAGGTGATGCCCTCGGAGTAGAGGACGGTCCAACTGTTGATGAGCGTGCCGTCATACAGCGCGCCGTTGGCGACAGAGCGCTTGGCCTGATACATCGAGACGATCATCGTCCCGGCGGGATAGGTGACGCCGTCATAGGTGAAAGACTTCTCGGTCACGTTGACCTTGACATCGTTTCTCGTGAGCCACTCCATCATGTCGGATGCGGCCTGGAGGTTGGTCTGGTTCTCGCCGTCAAGCGGGATGATGTAGCACTCGGGGTAGAAGTTGCCGTTCTGGTCCTTGCCCTTGTACTCGGGGCGGAAGAGGCTCATCTCCGCGCCCTCGACGTCGTTCTGGTCGCACAGCCACTGGCCGACGAGCTCATAGGCGTCGGAGTTGAGGTTCTTCACGCCGCGCTCGAAGATCTTGACCTGAGAGGTGAGGTAGGAGAGCTTTTCGGCGGCAACGTAGGCGGCGTTGCCGAGGATGCCGTAGCACGTAGCCTGAGCGGTATCGTCGTTGTAGGCGGGCAGCTCAACGGTATAGGCAACGGTGCCCTGGAGCATGGCGAACTGAGGGGTGTAGCTCGTGGACATATCGTCCCACGGGTCTTCCCAGTAGGTCTCGGTGCCGTTGCCGGTGTAGCTCAGATAATCGCGCTGGGGGATGACATAGCTGTTGTAGCCTTCGTTGTTGGCGACCGCCGCGATGCCCAGCGCCTCGCCGCCGGTGATGAGGTGGTCGGCAAGCAGGTCGTATTCAAAGTTCGGCTCGTGCGGGGGATCGCAGGGCTCGCACTGGAAGGCCTGCACGCGGCCGTGGAACTCGGTAAGCGACATGGGGTTGAACGTGCCGATGAGCTGCTGCATATTGGCCGTCTCGCTCGTGGTCTGGAAGGAGTTGTCGCGGTTGAGGTCGTAGCCGTTGGTGGAGTGTCTCGTGAGATAGGTACGGCCGTCGACGTTCTCCTCGGGAACGAGGATGAAGAACACATCGGAGAGCAGCTCGTCCTTGACGTTCACGCTCTTGTTTTCGACGGTGTAGTATTTCTCAAGGTCAACCTTGCCGGACTTGCCGTTGTTATCGGCCGTCAGGTAGCCGAGGTAGGTCGCCTTGTCCTTGACGAGGTCGGGGATAGCCACGCTGCCCAACTGACCGGCAGGGCCCATCTCGGCCTTGAGCTCTTTTTCGCCCGCGGCGGTAAAGCCGGTGAGCGTCTTGTAGTCGATGGTCTTCTCGCTCGTGATCATCTTGGCGAAGTCGAGCACACCGTCGGTGGCGGAGACCTCGTTGGAGTGGATGTTGGAGTACATCACGGGCACGCGGATATCGTTGAGCGCGCCGGACTTGATCTGGGCAAGCACGGCGTCGGGATCGGTCTCGGCCTGCTCGGTGAGGGCGAGCCACTTGCTCACGCTCGCCTTGCTGTCGGCCACGATCAGGTAGGGCATATCACGTCCCGCGGTGGACTGGCCCATGGAGAGCTTTTCCACATAGAGGCCATTCTTCGTGCCGTTTGCCACGATCGTATCGAGCTCCTTGTAGATCTCCCACATGGTGTTGAAGTTTTCATACGGCGCAACCTTGACAGGTGCGGATCCGATCGCCTTGCCGCTATTTTTGGCCGTCAGGTCAAAGTAGCCGCACAGGTCGATGTAGTAGCCGCCGTTCACATGGGGCACGCTGTAGTCGACGCTGGTCACGCCGGTTCTGCGGTTGGTGGAGTAGAAGTAGTTATTCACGTGGAAGCTCACGTCGAGGACGGTCTTGCCGTTTTTCTCGCTTGCGGAGAGCTTGATGTCCGTGAACTGGTGCTCGTCGCCCTCGGTCAGCCAGTCATTCAGAGGGCCGCCAGCGTAAGCGTAGGGGAACAGCTCCTCGTTGACGTAGGGGCGGGAATCGTCGCGCTCGAGCGAGAGCGAAACGGTACCGGTGCTGACGGCCGCGGCGAGCGCATCCTTCGTCATGCCGGACACAGGGATGGAGAGGGACACGTCCTTGCCGTTTTCATCGGTGACAAGGGTGATGGTCGCGTCGACCGGGAATTTCGTTCCCAGCAGCGCATCGTCCTTGGGATTCATGTCCTGGTAGCTGACGGCGGACGCGGGCGCGACCGCGAGCGAGAGCGTCAGCATCAGGGCCAGCAAAAGCGACAGGGCCTTTGCCGCATACGAATGCTTCGTCATATTTCTTCCTCCTGAATCATTTTTCGCCGCACAGACCTCCGGCGGAGAGAGTGTGTATAGTGTAGCTCAATAAAAATAACAAGTCAACCGTTTATTCGGCGCGAAATATTCAAATATTTTCTCTTGTGCGAATATTATTTCATTATTTTTGCACAGTGCAGCACTTTTTGGGCGGCGGAAGCCCGGTTTTTCATTCATCTTCGCGCACAAGGCAGGGATTTTATACAGAAAGCTCCGTTTCGGTGGGGTGAAGATTGAAAATTGCGGGACGCTGGGGTATAATAAAGGCCCTATTACAATGGATCGGAGGAATGTAGGATGCGGCTGCAAAGCGCGATTTTCACACTGGAGGATACGCTCTTCACGCCGGATGGCGCGGCGCGCGAGGGGCTCGACAAGGCCCTCGCCCTTTTCAAAATGGAGGGCGTGTGGCTCGGCGCGGTGACGGCGCTGCGCGCGGACGAGGCGCAGAAGGCGCTCGAGCGGGCCGGACTTTCCTCGTATTTCCGCTTCGTGCTCACGGAGGATGTCGCGCTGTGCGGGGTCGACAGCGGCACGATGTTTGAGCGTGCGATGAAGCGCCTGCATGGGCAAAAGGATGACACGGCGGTTTTTTCCGGCTCGCTCGCCGCCATCCAAAACGCGAAGAACGCAGGTTTTCGCACCGTGGCGGTGCAGGGAAGCGCGGGCGCGGCGGACTGGTCGACGATGCAGCAACTCGCCACGCAGAGCCTTGCGCAGTACAGCGAATTGCTGGCAGATTCTGTGTGAATTCTGGAAAAACGACAGAATTCGACGTTTTTAGTTGCAGTCTTTCCCAACTGTGATATAGTAAGAATATAACTATCAGAAAGGAAAGTTCGCGCCATGTCGGATTTCTACTCGGCTGTCATCTTCCTTTCGGTCTTTATTATGATTATCATGGATATGCTCGTGAGCGGCAATGATCTGATGGAGCATGACAAAAAGCAGACGATCTACACCGTCTCGGTGCTCGTGATCGCCGGCGCCGTGTCGGAATGGCTCGGCGTTTGGATGGACGGAGCCGACCCGTCGCTGCGGACGCTGCACATCCTCGTTAAGACCATCGAGTTATCCACCGCGCCGATCATCACTGTGCTTTGCAGCGACCTGATGACGCCGCTCAAGCACAAAAAGCTCATTTACTCGCTCCTCTTCGCCAATGCCCTGCTTGAGATCTGCTCGGCCTTTACCGGCTTCATTTTTTCGGTCGACGCGCAGAATGTCTACCATCACGAGGCGTTCTACTGGATCTACGTGCTGACCTATTCCGGCGGCGTGCTGCTGTTTCTTCTCATGCTGCTGCGCGAGAGCGGAAAGTATTACGGGATGCACCGCACGACCGTGGTGATGCTGCCGGGGTTCTTCCTCTGCGGGCTTCTGATCCAGTATCAGGCCAGCGTGCGCGTCACCTGGCTGTGCACGGCGGTGGATATCCTGCTGGTCTACATTCTCTACTCCGAGCTGACGCAGAAGACTGACGTGCTGACGCACCTTCTGAACCGCCGCAGCTACGAGAGCCGCCTCTCCTCCCTGCGCGAGCACGCGGTCATCTACTATTTCGACGTGGACGAGTTCAAGTCCGTCAACGACACCTTTGGCCATGGCGTGGGCGATGCGGTGCTTGCCGAGGTCGGCAGCACGATCTACGCGGTGTTCTCCAAGGTCGGCTACTGCTACCGCATCGGCGGCGACGAATTCTGCGTCATCGCGCAGATCTCCGACATGGCGGCAGAAGCCTATCTGTCCGCATTTTTTCACACGCTGGAGGCGCGGCGCGAACAAAACGAGCACCTGCCGCACGTGTCGGTCGGCTATGCGTGCTTCAATCCGGTGCTCGGCAGCGTGGAGGATGCGATCAAACGCGCCGACCGGATGATGTACCACTACAAGCGCAAGCTCAAGGAAACGTCGGCGGCAAAATAAAAAACGGAAGCGGCTCAGGTCAGTGACCTGAGCCGCTTTGTTCATTTCTGTGTTTTTTCCGCGTCCTCCTGCGGCCGGAGCCTGCCGCCGAAATAGGCGATCACCGCGCCGATGACGGCGCAGACGAGCCCCCAGACCGCCTCCGTCACGGAGGCGAAGCTCGTCGGGATAATGGCGATCGTGGAGGCGAGCACGATGCCGATGACAGCGTGATAGGCAATGGAATAGTGTGTGTCGAAAAGCCTGCTCACGATGCGGGCAAAGAGCGCCATCACGCCGATCATGCCAAGCGCCCACGGGACAAGCACGGCAAGATCAAGCTGCGCGATACCGTCGATCAGCGGCGTGAGCAGTCCCACGGCCATCAGGATGGACGAGGACGTCATGCCCGGGATGATGAAGCTGAGGCCCCACAGCACGCCGCAGAAAAGGAAGCCCCAGAAGTTCGCAGGCATCTCGGCAAAGGAGCCGAGCTGCGCGACGAGAAGCAGCGCGAAAAGGAGCGTAAAGCTGACAAGCAGCGAGACATACGACCCGCGGCTGCGCCCCTGCGCGCCCGCTTCATGCCAAAGGTCGGGGAGCGTGCCGAGGATGAGGCCGATAAAGAGGCACGTTGCGACCGTCTCCGACTGGTGAAACAGCGCCAGAATGACGCTGCCCCCGCCGAGAAAGCCGATGGCCCAGCCCACGGCGACGGCCAGCAGCATCCTCCAGTAGCGCGCGAGCGCGCGCTTAGGGTGCGTGAGCAGCTCCATCGCGGGACGGTAAATGCCGAAGATGACGGCGAGCACGCCGCCGGAAACGCCCGGCAAAATCGCGCCCGCGCCGATGATGATACCCTGCACGATGCGCAGGATACCGTTTTTGATGCAGGAGGTCTTCATGGTAGTTTTGTCTTCTCCTTGCTCCTTATGGGAGCGGACAGCAGGATCTTCCGCGGCTCAGTAGCCCTTTTTGCGGTCGACAAGGTGGTGCATCGGGCGGCCCGCGGCGTAATTCTCCAGATTTTCGCAGAAGAGGGCGACGTTGCGCTCGCAGGTGTAGCCGAGCGTCATGTTGCCCGCGACGTGCGGCGTGAGCAGGAGATTCTTCGCACTTCTCAGCGGATGATCGGCGGGCAGCGGCTCGGGCACGACGACGTCGAGCGCAGCGCCGGCAAGGTGGCCCAAATCCAGCGCCGCAATGAGCGCATCCTGTTCGATGGCCGTGCCGCGCCCGACATTGACGACATAAGCGCCTTTCGGGAGCAGCGCCATGCGCGCCGCGTTCAGGATATTCACCGTGTCGCTCACGGAGGGGAGCGACATGAAGAGAAGGTCCGTCTCCGGCAGGACCGCGTCGAGCGCGCCGACGGTGCGGATCTCATCGAAATCGGGATTCGCGCGGCCGCTGCGATTCAGGCCCACGAGCTTTGCCGGGTGGAACGCGCGCACGCGGCGGGCAAACTCCGTGCCGATATCGCCCGTGCCGAGGCAGGTGACGCGCGCGCCGTGGAGCGAGTGGATACCTCCCTCGAGCACGCGCCAATCGCCCTCGCGGATGATCTCGGTGTACTCCATCTGGCGGCGCAGCAGCATCAGCGAGACCATGACCGAATGCTCGGCGATGGTCGTGCCGTAAGCGCCCGAGGCGTTGGTCAGCAGGCAGTCGGGATTCTGATAGAGGTCGTCGCGGCAGAAGCGATCCACGCCCGCCCAGCAGCTTGCGTACCACTTGAGGTGCTTTGCCCCCGCGATGACCTTCTGCGACGGGTGGCCGTAGAGAATGGTGCAGTCGTCCACGTTGCCCTCCGCCGCCTTGGACGAGGGGAAAAATGCAATATCGTACCCGCAGCGCGCGGCCGTGTCGCGCAGGGTCTTTTCGTACTCCGGGGTCAGGAAGTCGATGATGACGCCGATCTTTTCACTCATGCCGTAGTTCCTCCAAAATCTTTTCCGCGACGCGCAGGCCGTCGGCCGCGGCACTCATGATGCCGCCGGCATAGCCCGCGCCCTCGCCGCAGGGATATAAGCCGCGCAGGGCGGATTGAAAACTCAAGTTGTCGCGCACGATGCGCACAGGCGACGAAGAGCGCGTCTCCACCGCCGTTAAAACGGCGTCGGGAGAATCGAAGCCCTTCAATTTCCGCCCCAGCATCGGAATGCCCTCTTCGAGCGCCTCGCACACAAAGGGCGGCAGGCAGTCGTGCAGGTCGCACCAGCGGACGGAGGGAAGATAGGTCGGAACGACCTTTCCCGCTCCCGTTGACGGGCGATACTTGAGAAAATCTTCGACCCGCTGGGCGGGGGCGGCGTAGCCCCCGCCGCCGAGACGGTAGGCCGCCTCCTCCAGCGCGCGCTGGAATTGAACGCCCGCAAGGGTATCGTCCGAGGGGAAATCCTCGGGCGTGACGGAAACGAGCAGACCGCCGTTGATGTTCACGCCGTCGCGTGCGAACTCGCTCATGCCGTTCGTCACGACGCGGTCTGTCTCCGACGCGGCGGCGACGACCTCGCCGCCGGGACAGACGCAGAACGAGAACACGCCGCGTCCCTCCTTTGTGTGGCAGGAGAGCTTGTACGACGTGGGCGGAAGTCCGGGGCGGCCCGCCGCCTCCTTATACTGCGCTAAGTCCATGTCGCGCTGGCGGTGTTCGATGCGAACGCCGACGGCGAAGGGCTTTGGCTCCATCGGCACGCCGCGCGCTTGCAGCATTGCAAAGGTATCACGCGCGCTGTGGCCGGGGGCGAGGACGACGTGCCGCGCTTTCAGCGTGTATTCCCCCTCGGGGGACGCGACGCGCAGCGCGTGCACGCTTCCGCCGTCGAGCGCAATATCCGTGAGCGTGTGGGAAAAGCGCACCTCGCCGCCGCGGTCGATGATCTCGCGGCGCAGGTTTTGCAGCACGGTGTAGAGCCTGTCCGTGCCGACGTGGGGTTTGGCATCGACCAGTATGTCTTCGCTTGCGCCGAAGCGGACAAATTCCTCCAAAATATAGCCGTGGCGCTCATCCTTCGTGCCGGTGTTGAGCTTGCCGTCGGAAAATGCGCCCGCGCCGCCTTCGCCAAATTGCACGTTCGACGTAAGATCCAGCTCGCCCGTGCGCCAGAAGCGATCAACGTCCCGCTTTCGCTGCTCGACCGCGCGCCCGCGCTCCAATAAAATGGGTCTTGCGCCGCAGCGGGCCAGCAGCAGCGCGCAGAAAAGGCCCGCCGGTCCCGCGCCGATGACGACAGGGGAGACCGCCGGTGCGGAAACAGGCGCGGGCGGCATATACTTTTTCGGCGCGTAGGGCTGCACATTTTTATTCTTGCAGCGCTTCAGGACGCCCGCCTCGTTCCTGACCTCGACCGCGGCGGCGCAGACGAGCTTCACGCCCTCGCGCGCGTCGATCGAGCGGCGCAGGAGGCGGACGGAAACGAGCGCCTCCGCGCTCACGCGCAGGGCATGGGCGCAGGCAGCGCGCAGCTCCTCTTCGCTTGCTCCCACGGGGAGCTTCAGATTGTCGATGCGAAGCATATGCGCCGCCTCCTTTTTCTCTCAGTTGCGTTTCATTTTAGTATGCCGGGAAATAAATCGCAAGGGAAAATCTGTGAACATAAGAGAAACTTAGCAATTTCCCATCGGCGCTGCCGCCAAATTTAAGAAATCGTCAAATAGCGTTCAAGAAATATACATAAATATGCCCTATGATAACACCATCGAAAGTCAAGAGGCCGCGACAAACAGTCTCATCCCATAGGAGGTCAACATCATGTACGAAGACGAAAACAACCTGTATCATTACAGCTACCGCAAGGGCGACGAGCAGAATCCCAACGCCCCCATCGACACGAAGAACTACGCCGAAGACCCGTGGGATAAAGGTCCCGGCAGCGGCAGCCCGAAGAAGAAGGGCGGCCACGGCTTTTCCGGCAAGATCATCGCGCTGGCGCTGGTGTGCGCGCTGGTCGGCGGCTTCGTCGGCGCGGGCGTGAGCAGTGCGACGACCAAGGTAAACAAGACCAGCATACAGATCAGCGACCGCGAGGTCGCGCAGGTTCAGACCGTCAAGGTCGACGGCAAGACCGAGATGACCATGGCGGAGGTCTACGCCTCGAACGTCAACAGCGTGGTGTCCATCAACGTCTCCGCCACCACGAACAACTTCGGCCAGCAGGTCGAGACCGCCGCCAGCGGCACGGGCTTTTTCATCACGGAGGACGGCTACATCCTCACGAACCATCATGTTGTTTCCGGCGCGAGCAGCGTGAGCGTGACGCTCTACAACGGCGAGAGCTACGACGCGAAGGTCATCGGCAGCGACGAGGACTATGATATCGCCGTGCTCAAGATCGACGTGACGGGCGCGACGCCCGTGGTGCTGGGCGACTCGAGCAAGCTTGCCATCGGCGAATCCGTCGCGGCCGTCGGCAACCCGCTCGGCGAGCTGACGTTCTCGATGAGTGAGGGCATCGTGTCGTGCGTGAACCGCGCCATCAACGTGGACGGTACGCCGTTCAACATGATTCAGGTCGACTGCTCCATCAACCCCGGCAACTCCGGCGGCCCGCTCTTCAACAGCTACGGTGAGGTCGTGGGCATCGTGTCGGCCAAGTATTCAAGCTACTCCAACACCACCGTGGAGGGCATCGGCTTTGCCATTCCCATCAACGACGTCGTGTCCCTCGTCAAGGACATCATGACCAACGGCTATGTGACCACCAAGGCCTACATGGGCATCACGCCGCAGAACATGACCGCACAGATGGCGCAGCAGTACCGCTACGATGTGACCGAGGGCGTCTTCGTCTGCTCCGTTGACCCGGACAGCGCCGCCGCCAAGGCGGGGCTCAAGCTCGGCGACGTCATCACGAAGATGGATGACAAGGATATCGCGTCCTATGAAGACCTCGTTGCGGCCAAGAAGAGCTACAGCGCGGGCGACACCGTGACGCTGACCGTCTACCGCGAGGGTAAGACGATCGAGGTGCAGCTCACCTTCGACGCCGTGCCCGAATCGGCGGAGACGAGTAATTCCGACCAGAGCACCGACAACAGCTACAACGGCAACGGCTATTACAGCGACGGCAGCAGCGGCTATTACTCCAATCCGTGGGATTTCTTCAATAACTTCTTCGGCTATAATGGATAATTGATCTGCGGCAGGTGCCGCAATGCCAAAGGGGGTATTCTCTTTCCGAAGAGAATACCCCCTTTGAAACCCCCAGAGAA
>URQY01000033.1 GCA_900550165.1 uncultured Eubacteriales bacterium | reverse complement strand
ACCGGCTATCAGGCTCTCGCCATGATCCTGCGCGCTGTCGGCTACGACAAGAACGGTGAGTTCACCGGCGCTGACTGGCAGCTCCACGTTGCGCAGTACGCCCAGCAGCTCGGCGTTCTGAAGAACGTCAAGAACGAGGACCTCAACGCGCCCGCTTCCCGTGAGCTGGTCGCCGAGCTCCTGTTCCGCACCGCCGCTGAGGTCCCGACCGTGACCTACACCGCCGCGCTCGGCTACAACAGCATGAGCTCCATCATCGGCACCACCAAGAACGACACCCTCGGCAAGAAGAACTTCGGCCTGACCGAGTATAAGGGTATCGTTGTTGCCAACAAAGCCACCGGCGCTGACTACACTGTTGTCACCAGCGACTACGCCGGCACCAAGGACAAGGTCTCCCTCGGCCACGAGACCGGCCTCAACATGATCGGCCACAAGGTCTCCGGCTGGTACAGCGTTGACTCCAAGGACACCAAGGGCGCTTACGCCACCGTCTACAGCTTCAGCGATCTGTCCAAAGCTGAGACCGTCCTGACCGAGTCCGGTCTGGTCGGCAAGTACTCCGCCGGCAAGACCTACACCGCGAACAACTATGGCGCGTTCACTCTGGGCACTTACACCGCCGGCGTCTCCAAGTTCGTTGTCATCGATGACGGCAAGGCCATCATCTCTGTCGACGAGATCGTCGCCAAGGTCTACGCTCAGAACAACTTCGCTACCGTCCCGACCCTCACCCTGACCGAGGGCAAGGTTGACGGCAACAGAACCACCCGTGTTGCCTACAACCAGAAGAACCTGACCGGCTTCGATAAGGACACCATGGGCGTTGGCACTTACGTCATGGTCACCAAGATCAACAGCGACGTTGTCAACCTCGCTCTGATCGACAAGACCGTTAAGGGCGCTGTCCGTTACTTCGACGCGAAGGGCAATGTCACCCTCGCCGACGGTACCGTTCTCACCAAGTCCGCGACCAAGGTCTACAACTCCGCTAAGAACGCCGGCCTTACCCAGCTGACCGCTTACGAGCCCCTGAAGAGCTATGTCTTCACGCTCGATAACGACGGCCGTTACATCGCTGCCAAGCTCGGCGACGACAGCTACCTGTTCGGCACCTATGCCTACTATCAGGTCGACAACGCCGCTCTCGGCCAGATGTCCTACTACATGACCGGCGTGACCGCCGACGGCCAGGTCGTCACCAAGAAGATCGACGGCACCGGCTATGCCGGCCTCGGCATTCCCACGCTGAGCACCGGCGTGATGAACATTCTCAATCCCGGCGATCTCGGCAAGGACTTCACTCTGACCGAGACCAGCACCGCTGACCTCTACAGCGTGAAGTCTGACATTCCCGCCACTCTCGTGACCATCGGCGGCATCGCCAACCAGTCTGACGCTACCGTCAAGAAGGACACCATCGCTATCGGTACGCAGAGCAACTACTTCATCGATGAGAACACCACCTTCTACTTCATCTCCGGCACCGCGGCTGAGCCCACCGTTCAGACCGTGACCGGCAAGACCGCGCTGCTCGGCGATGGCGACACCTATGTCCTGCCCGCCAACTCCGTTGTCAGCGCGAGCGTGCTGAACTACAGCAACAACATCGCTGCGAATATGCACGTTGATACCGTTCTCGTGAAGGCTCCCTATCAGGCCAACGTCGCTTCCGACCTGTACTATGTTGCCAAGGGCGAGACGGTTACGACCAATCTGACCTCCGGCAACAACAGCATGATCTACGTCCGCAACAACGACCAGATGAAGAGCATCTGGGTTGCGACCAGCGCTGTCTCCGGCATTGCCACCAGCGGCAAGGCCAGCAACGATATGTTCTACACCCATGTTGCCGACCGTGCGGGTGTTGAGACCCTGACCGCTGTCTCTGGCGCTACCGGCGCGATCAAGGCCTACTACGGCACCAACGTCAACTACGCCGGCACCTATGGCGCTTATCTGACCAGCGACAGCTCCAACGACATCGTCAACCGCATCGCCAGCAACGCCAAGGTCGTCGACCTGCGCGAGGCTGTTGTGAACGGCTATGACAGCAACTCCAAGGCTTATGTCGGCACGTCCGTCACCGGTACGATCGACACCGTTGAGAAGCTGATCAACGCTTCCGCGAACTACAGCTTCAAGGTTGATGCTGCCGGTACCTCCGGTGGTGTGACGGTCGTCTACATCAAGTCCGCGACCCAGCGCGAGCTGAGCCACGGCGTGACCTTCGAGGTGAAGAAGGCTGACGGCATGGATGCCGCTAACCCGTCCCAGTACTACACTGTTCTCGGCCGTGCTACCGGTGCGAACGGCGGCGCTGCGGTGAACGACACCGTGTACTTCACCCTGACGGATGCCGCCAAGGGCGCTACCGTTACCGCTAAGGTCGGCACCGCTGCTGCCACGCCCCTGCCCGTCACTCCGATCTACGTCAACGGTGTGAGCTACGCCAACGGCTACAAGGTCACCATCACCGATAACACCGTGATCACCATCACCCTCAAGTCCGATGTTGTTGACCTGGTCAGCTTCTGCGGCTATCAGGTTCAGGCATACTCTGGCGCTGGCACGGGTACTTCCATGTGGCGCACTGTGACCTTCCCCGCCGGCACGAAGCTCTCTGCGAGCAACCTGTCCGCCGTGGCCACCAAGGGCACTGTTACCACTTTCGAGTATTGGGATAACGGTGCGAGCGCCTACAAGCCGGTCACCGGCGATCTGACGATCGGTACTACCGCCGGTACGACTTGGGTCCGCGTTACCGTTGTCGACGGTTCTGCTACCTACCAATTTGTTCTGAATACGGTCTATCAGGCTTAATCAGAATGAGAAAAAAGCTTAACTGAACCATTCAGTATAGTTTTTACCCCCGAGGCTTTTGCCTCGGGGGTTTTTTCTGCGGATTTAGCGAAACGCGATGTAGCTGTAGGTCTTGCCGCTGGTGTTCAGCCAGAGCTGCGGACAGGTCGATGTGTTGTAGGCCGCCATCTTGACGGTAAAGCCCGTGTCGGTGATGCTCACGACCTTGGCCATCCAACTGTCGATCTGCTCCGGCGTGCCGGCAAAGAGCGCGTAATCCGCGCTGTAGTCGCCTTTGTCGAAGCCGCGCGAGATCACGAGGAATCTCGGCTTAAAACCGAGATCGACCGTTTGCGTGCCGCCGTTGCCGGTGTAGCTGCCCGCGACATAGGGCTTGTTCGCCGAGGAATACGCGTTCTCCGCAGTCGCCTTGACCGCCTTGATCGCGTTCTGCAAGGCGGTCTGCGCGTCCGCGCCGGACTTCAGCGCCGCGTCCAGCTTGCCCGTCAGGTCGTTGAAGTCCTGCATTCGGATGAAATCATCCTTTTCCCATGTCGGCAAATCGTAGTTTGTTGTACGTTTCATGTCAATCTTCCTTTTCTGGCCGCAAAAATAAAAATCGGAAGAAGATAGGCACATTTCTATTTCTCCATAAAAGCCTGCCTTCTTAATGATACTGTGTATCATTAGGATTCGTTGGACGAGCCGGTGCAACCTTTCAAAAAGCGCAAAAAAGAGCGGCAATGCCGCTCTTTTCTCTGTTTTTCGCACTTTTTTAGCCTATTGGCCGCCGCTCACAGCGCCCCCGACTCTCCGGCGAAGACGTAGCACGCCCTGCCCTGATAGTCGTCCGTGTTCCACGCTGCGTCCACAGCAAAAATGCCGACAGACGGGATGAGCTCGGCGGTGTAGGTGCCGTCGTCCTGCCGCTCGGCCGATATCGCTTCGCTCTGCGCCTCGGTGTCGCCCCAGCACGTCTCGCTCCAGTACCGCAGCGAGACGGAATCGGGCGCGCAGTCACCGAAGTCGAGCGTCACGACGTAAAAATAGGACGCTGAAACGGCGATGGGCATTTCCAGCACGGGCGTGATGTCGCGGCAGTTTTCGTCCAGCGGATGCGCGCCGCAGGCGATCGCACCCGAGCGTTCGCCGTTTCCGAGGGCGTAGTTCCAGTCGTAGCTGCCGCTCGATACCGTGACGGAAGCGTCCTGCGCGTTGGTCACGCTTAGCTCCGGCGGCGCGGTGAGCACGTCCTTCTTCGCGCCGCAGCCCGCAAGCGAGAGCAGCAGCGCGCAGAGAAGGCAAGCAGAAAGCAGTCGTTTCATGGCGTTTTCCTCGTTTCGTTCGGATATCGGTTTAGACGCAGGGCGCGCGAAAAAGTTCCCCGCGCGCAAAAAAGGAGGGAGACACGCCGTGTCCCCCTCCCTTGGAAGATTTTTTATCAGAAGTCCGCGTTGCCGACCGTGCGGGGATGCAGCTCCACATCGCGGATGTTGCCGATGCCCGTTAAATACATCACCATGCGCTCGAAGCCGAGGCCGAAGCCCGCGTGACGGCAGGAGCCGTAGCGCCGCAGGTCGCAGTACCACCAGTAATCCTCGGGATTCATGCCGAGCTCGCGGATGCGCTTCTCGAGCAGCTCGATGCGCTCCTCGCGCTGGCTGCCGCCGATGATCTCGCCAATGCCGGGAACGAGGCAGTCCGCCGCGGCGACGGTCTTGCCGTCGTCGTTGAGGCGCATATAGAACGCCTTGATCTCCTGCGGATAGTCCGTGACGAACACGGGGCGCTTGAAAACTACCTCGGTCAGGTAGCGCTCGTGCTCGGTCTGGAGGTCGATGCCCCACTCGACGGGGTAGTCGAACTTCTGGCCGCTCTCTTTCAGGAGCTTGACCGCCTCGGTGTAGGTCACGCGGCCGAAGTCGGACTCGGCGACGTGGCGCAGTCTCTCGATGAGGCCCTTGTCGACAAAGCTGTTGAAAAACGCAAGATCGTCCGGGCAGCGCTCCATCACGCGGCGAATGATGTGCTTGATCATCGCTTCCGCCACTTCCATGTCGCCGTTGAGGTCACAGAAGGCCATCTCCGGCTCGATCATCCAGAACTCGGCGGCGTGGCGCGCGGTGTTGGAGTTCTCCGCGCGGAAGGTCGGGCCGAAGGTGTAAACGTCGCCGAACGCCATAGCGAAGTTCTCGGCGTTGAGCTGGCCGGAGACGGTCAGGCTCGTCTTCTTGCCGAAGAAGTCCTTGCTGTAGTCGACCTTGCCGTCGGGCGTTCTCGGCGGGTTTTCAAGGTCGAGCGTCGTCACCTGGAACATCTCGCCCGCGCCCTCGCAGTCGGAGCCGGTGATGATGGGGGTGTTGACGTAGACGAAGCCGCGGCTCTGGAAGAACTCGTGCACGGCGTAGGCCGCCGCGCTGCGGACGCGGAAGGCCGCGGAGAAGAGGTTCGTGCGCGGGCGCAGATGCTGGATCGTGCGCAGATATTCGACGCTGTGGCGCTTTTTCTGCAAGGGGTAGTCGGGGCTGGACGCGCCCTCGACCTCGATCTCGGTCGCCTTGACTTCGAGCGGCTGCTTGGCCTCAGGCGTCAGCACGACGGTGCCGCGCACGATGAGCGCGGCGCCGACGTTCTGCGCGGCGATCTCCTTATAATTAGAAAGAGAATTCGCGTCCATCACGACCTGCAAATTGCGGAAGCACGAGCCGTCGTTCAGCTCGATAAATCCGAAGGTCTTCATATCGCGGATGGTCTTCGCCCAGCCGCAGACGGTCACGCTCGTGCCGCCGTACTGCTCCCTGTCGGCGAAGAGCGCGGCAATTCTCACTCGTTCCATAGTAATTTTTCCTTCCTTTTGTGGGTTTTTGCGGGATAATAGAGGTATTATATGCCACTTTCCGTGCAAATTCAAGCCCTGCTTTGTGTTGACTTTTGACAAGTTGTATGTTATGATTCAATCTTACCTCAAAAGGTAAACGTGAAACTTTCACCTATTACTTTACAGGAGGAAACACCCATGAACAAATATCTCGATATTGCCCCCGAGGTTGCCGAGGCCCTCGCCGCTGGCAAGCCCGTCGTGGCGCTCGAATCCACCATCATTTCCCACGGTATGCCCTATCCCCAGAACGTGGAGACCGCCCTCAAGGTCGAGGGCATCATCCGCGAAGCCGGCGCAGTCCCCGCGACCATCGCCATCATCGGCGGCCGCCTGAAGGCGGGCCTTTCCAAGGAAGAGATCGACTATCTCGGCAAGACCGGCGCGGGCATTCCGAAGGCCTCCCGCCGCGACCTGCCCGTGCTCGTCGCGCAGGGCAAGGACGGCGCGTGCACCGTCACCACCACCATGATGATCGCTGACATGGCCGGCATCCGCGTCTTCGCCACCGGCGGCATCGGCGGCGTGCATCGCGGCGCGCAGGAGACCTTCGACATCTCCGCCGACCTTGAAGAGCTGTCCAACACCTCCGTCATGGTCGTGTGCGCGGGCGCGAAGTCCATCCTCGACCTCGGCCTCACGCTCGAGTACCTCGAGACCCACGGCGTCACCGTCATCGGCTACGGCACGGACGAGCTGCCCGCGTTCTACACGAGAAAGTCCGGCTTCGGCGTCGACTATCAGCTCGACACGCCCGAGCAGCTTGCCAAGGCCTTCCACGTCAAGCGCGAGCTGGGTCTGCGCGGCGGCCTGCTCGTCACGAACCCGATCCCCGAGGAGTACTCCATGGACAAGGAAGTCATCGACAAGGCCATTGCCGAGGCCGTCGAGGACGCGAAGAAGGACGGCATCCACGGCAAGGCCACGACGCCTTATCTGCTCGCCAAGATCAAGGACCTGACCGGCGGCGACAGCCTGGATTCCAACATCCAGCTCGTCTTCAACAACGCGCGCCTCGGCGCGGCGGCGGCGGTGGAGCTCGCCAAGCTCGAAAAGTGAGATATTTTTGTCTCTATCTCGCCGCGATCAATCTGCTCACGTTCTGCGTCTACGGCGCAGACAAGCGCCGCGCCAAAATTCCGGGCGCGCGGCGCGTGCCGGAAAAGACTCTGTTTGCACTCGCGCTGCTGCTCGGCAGCGCGGGTGCTCTTTTCGCCATGCGGGTCTTTCACCACAAAACGCGGCACTGGTACTTCAAGTACGGCATTCCGGCCATTCTGCTGCTCCAGCTTGCGGCGGGCGGGGCCGCGTGGTGGTACTGGGGAAAATAAAAGCGCGAAAAGCCGCGCTTTTTGCGGAACAAAACGGCAAAATGCGCCGTCTAACTGAATAGCGAAGAATGGGAAGATAAAGAATTTATGAATTTTTTGTTTTCCCATTTCTTTTAGGCATGAGACATGGTAAAATGTACTCGTATGAGAAGGCCCTGCACGCAGGGCAAACAAAAAACGAAAGGATGAAGATCACATGAAGAAATTTCTCTCCTTGCTATTGGCTATGACCATGGTCATGAGCCTCATCGTCCTGCCCGCAAGGGCGGGGGAGAACAAGGGCGAAACATCGGATACCTATGGCATTGGCGATGTGTCCATTACCCCTACTGTAAATAGTCAACCCATTACCGGTGCCGTCAAAAAGGGCACTGTCGTTACATTCACGATTGATGTAAAGAAAATCTCAGTTCAGAAAAATGGTAAACCTATGACTGATGGTTATACTCTCGAGTATAAATGGGACGATGCTTTTACTCAGCAGGCGGAAACTCCTAATGTTGCCACGATTTCCGCACCCGGTTCTGCTTTCACAGCCGGCTGCAAGGTCTCCGTCAAGGTCGAAGGTAAGGAAGTCTGCAATACTTCCGCCCATTCCACCCGCGTTACTGGCTATGATTGTGCATCGGCTGTAACTGGTGTGATTTTTAGCGGTAGACCTTATACTGAGAAATCCGGCAACAAATATAAAGTTTATTACGATAGCGCCGAAAGCAGCGATTTGTCTAAGAACGAGAAATGGGGCGTTACCTTAAAGACCGCTGAGGGGTATTCGCTTTCCGCCGCCGATGATTGCCTAACCTACGCAAGCGGCAAGCTCACTGCCAAGATTAAGTATAATAATCTTGAACCTGAATCGGTTGAAATCCCCATCGAAACAATTGCTTTGGTTGCACCGTCTGCTCTTACCGCTAACCCCAATTCCGATGCGAAGACCGGTACGAAAGTGACGTTTACCCTTACCGCTGCTACGAGCAGCAACACCAAGATCACTTGGACTTACAAAGCATCGGATGCCTCTAATGCAACTGCGTTCACTCCAACCAAGAACACCACTACTGGTAACTACGAGTGGATGATTCCCGATTCCTTTGAAACTAAGACTTACACGATTACCTGCTCTTTGAGCGAAAGCGGTGCTGCAAACACTGCCGTCAGCAAGTCTGTTGATATCAGTGTTAAGAAGGACACCAATAAGTTCAATTATAATCCGAATGTTGCGGCAACGCGCGGTTCGACGGTCAATCTTTCCCTTACGTTTACGGACGAGAAGGGCAACAAGATTGAAGGTGCTCTCAACAACGTAAATTGGAATATCACGTCCGGCACCGGTGCAACCCTTGGCATGAAGCAGGTTTCTACGGACGGCAAGATCGCGTCCAACACGCTGACGATTCCGAGCAACGCCAGCAGCAGCAGCTACACCGTGACGGCAACGTTTAATGTCGGCGGCAAGGACTATGTTGCCACTTATACCGTTACCGTAAAGAGCCTGACCGCTGCGATTTCTCCCATTCAGAACAACACCCCCGTCACGCTCTATGGCTATAACTATGGCTATAACTACGGCTATAACTACGGCTACGGTACGACCAATAACCTCGTTGCGATTGCGCAGGCCGCTTTGACGACTGCTCGTATTAGTGCAACCGTTAACTATGTTACGCTCGACACCGGTTCTCGTACCAACTGCTATATTCAGTGGACCAGTGGTTCCTCCAGCGCCTACTACACCTATACGATCACCGGCACCAGCATCGGCACCGCGTCTTTCACCGGTACCGTCCATACCAACAATGGTAACTATCCCATTACCTTTAGCGCAACTGTGACCCCCATCAGCACCACCTATGAGGCACAGTATCCCGAGCCGGTTGCCTACGGCAATACCTATCGCTACTATGTTCAGGTTCCCGCCGGTGCTTCCTACTATTATGTTGTCGGCACCCCGAACCAGGCCATTACTCCGACTGATTTCTCCCAGAGCGGCAAGACCGTCTACTACGCCAACACCACCAGCACCAACCTGTACCCGCTGACTGACAGCAACTTTGTCAACGGCCAGTGCACGCTGTGGATCGTGACCAAGAACAGCTCCGATAACAAGCTCTACTACGGCCAGCTCACCGTCTACCAGAAGAACTACAACATCAACTACAACGGTGTGGCGGGCGAGACGGTGCAGTTCAAGCACGCGGACTTCACCAACTTCATGAATGAGGTCTCCCAGGCCCGCGGCGACGCCAGCAAGACCGGCTCCTACCCCTATGTCACCTTCAACTATGTGACCTTCAACTATCCCACGAGCACCCAGGGCACGCTGTACTACAACGGCACGGCCATGTCCAACAGCAGCTACTCCGGCAGCTTCAACTCCCGCACGCAGATCACCAACCTGGACAACGTGACCTTCGTCCCCTACGCCAGGACAAGCGCCAAGTCCATCCCGCTGACCTTCACCCTCAGCGTGACCAAGTACGGCGCGAACGGCGCGGTCGTCAACCGTGACCTGAAGTACACCGGCACCGTGGCCGTCAGCATCGTGCGCGAGGATATCAAGTACACCGCCGCCCCCGGCGACACCATCCGCTTCACCGACAGCGACTTCCTCAATTATCTGCGCACGCAGAACGGCTTCAATTCGAACTACTACAGCATCGACTATGTGACGTTCGACCAGAGCGCCGTCAACGCCCTGAACGAGGGTGTGCTCTACGCCTACTCCACCGGCTTCAACGCCGTCAAGACCACCGATAAGTTCTATTACACCACCACGAGCTACAACCAGAACGCCCTGAGCGATGTGACCTTCCGCGCCAGCGCCTACGCCAAGACCGGCACGACCGTCTACATCCCCTTCACCATCTACGCCCGCTACGGCACGACCGGCACCGGCACCCGTCAGGTGAGCGGCACCGTGGCCATCAAGCTCGCGCAGACGATGAACTTTGTCGACGTGAAGCCGACCGACTACTTCTATGACTCCGTGAAGTGGGCCGTGAACAGCAACATCACCAAGGGCACCTCCGCCACGACCTTCTCCCCGTACAAGACCTGCACCCGCGCGGAGATCGTGACCTTCCTGTGGCGCGCCGCCGGCTCCAAGACCCCGACCATCACCCGCAACCCGTTCACCGACGTGGCTCCCTCCATGGGCATGGATTACTACTACGCCATCCTGTGGGCCAGCCAGAACGGTATCGCCGCCGGTACGTCTGCCACGACCTTCTCCCCGAACGCCACCTGCACGCGCGCGCAGATCGTGACCTTCCTGTGGCGCTACAGCAACAAGCCCGCCGGCTACTACTCCAACCCCTTCACCGATGTGAACAAGGCCGAGCACGCGGCGTATTATGACGCCATCCTCTGGGCCGTCGGCAAGGGCATCACCAAGGGCACCACTGCCACGACCTTCTCCCCCTATGGCACCTGCACCCGCGGCGAAGCCGTGACCTTCCTCTACCGCGCCGTCAACGGTAAGTAAGGAGCTTGAAAAAATGCCGTCCCGCAAGGGACGGCATTTTTTATTTCCGGTCTGTAAACTTTCCCGCAAACGCCTTTACGGACGTAAAAAAAGCGTGTAGAATGGCAGCATCAAGATTTTAGGAGTGTTTTTTGTGAACAAATTCCGCGATGCCCTTTATCGCTTCATGTATGGCCGCAACGGGGTGGACGCGCTGAACTGGGCGCTGTTCGCCGTCGAGCTGGTGCTGAGCCTGCTCAGCTCGTTCGTGCGCGTGCAGGCCGTGGCCGCCACGCTGTACTTCCTGTCGGTCGTGCTGATGTTCGTCGTGCTCATCCGCATTTTTTCGCGCAACCTGACGCAGCGCCGCGCCGAAAACGCGAGGTTTTTGTCGTGGTGGGCGCCGAAGATGGACGCCATGCGCGGCGCGAAGGCCCGCCGCGCCGACAAAGCGCACAAATATGTCCGCTGCTCCTGCGGCGCCTACTGCCGCGTGCCGAAGGGCGTGGGCAAGGTCGAGCTCACGTGCCCCAAGTGCGGCCGGAAAAAGGTCATCAAGGCGTAACAGAAAAAATCCGTCCCGAGGGGCGGATTTTTTTGTAAGAAAACCGGTCTTCCGCCGTCTTATAGACAGAAGGGGGGTGAGGGCGCTGACGAATTTTGAAGAGGTGTACGCCGTGTACTTCGATGACGTGTACCGGTATCTGCTTTCGCTGTCCGGGAGCGAGAGCATCGCCGAGGAGCTGACGAGCGAGACGTTTTTCCGCGCGATGGACGCCCTCGGCCGCTTTCGCGGGGAATGCAGCGTGCGCGTCTGGCTGTGCCAGATCGCGAAGAATCTCTATTATTCGCACCTGCGGCGCGAGCAGCGCCTTGCCCCGCTCGAAGACTGTCAGATCGCCGAAGAGAGCCACGAGGAGGCACTCGAGGACCGCAGCGAGGCCGCGCGCATCCAAACGCTGCTGCATTCGCTCAAAGAGCCCTACAAGGAGGTCTTTATGTGGCGCGTGTACGGCGAGAAGAGCTTCCGCGACATCGGCAAGCTCTTCGGCAAGACGGAAAACTGGGCATGCGTGACCTACCACCGCGCCAAGCGCATGATTCGCGAAGGATTGGAGGACGGAAATGAGTAAGGATTGCAGCATCGTGCAGGATCTTCTGCCGCTTTACGCAGAGGATATGCTGCGCGAGGAAACGAAGGAATTTGTAAACAGGCATCTGTCGCAGTGCGCGGCGTGCCGCGCCGAGCTTGACGCGCTGAAGGCGGACGTGAAGCCCGCGCCCGTCAGCGCGCAGCCGCTGCGCGACTTGAAGCGGCAGCTTCGGCGCAAAAAGCTGACCGCCGTGCTGCTGGCCGTCGCGCTTGCGCTGACGCTGGCGACGGCGGGGTTCGCGTACCTCACAGCGCCGCAGTATTTGCCGTATGACGAGACAGAGTGGATGATCACGCGCTCTCCCCGAGCGCTCGCGGACGGCTCAATCATGTCGGATGGGCTGACCGATCTCAGCGGCATTGAGAGCATTTCCGTCAATCTGCTCACGCCTGTGTCCGGCACAAAGGTCACGAGTACGCAAGACCCGGACAGCGGCAAGACGGTCTACTTCATCACCGCATGGCGCACGCCGCTCGACACGTGGTGCGGCACCTTTGACGTGTCGGACACAGGCGACCACGCGCAGCGCGAGGCAAACGCGCTGCTGGACGCGCTCGGCGAGACGGAGTCCGCACGCACGCTCTTCACGCTCGACGCCACGAACTGCACGGCGATCTACTATTCGCCAAACAATGGGCAGGACGATGTGCTGCTCTGCGGCAGCAGGGACGGCGGTGTGATCTCGCTGCCGAGACTGGCGTTGGGCTATTACGTTTTGCTATCGTTGGCACTTTTTATTACGTTGGGTATTGCGTTTTTCATCTGCCGCAGGAAAAAGATCGGCAAAATGCTCGGCTATCTTGCGCTCATCCCCGCGAGCTATCTCGCAGGGCACCTGCTCGTCAAAGGGCTCACGACGACGAGCTATCAGATGCAGCGCGACTTTTCCCTCATCGCTTTTGCCGCTGTGCTGATCTATTCTGCCGTGCTGTTGGCGCTCAGTCTTCTTCAGCAGAAGCGTGAAGATCATGACCGCCCATAGACCGACGCGCTGAGCCGCCCCAAAGGAAGCCGCTATGACCGCAGCCTCCGAAAAGGCGGTCCCGCAGTTCAGGCAGCCGCTTGCAGCAAAAAGGAGGAGAGCGGGCCTTTTGGCCCGTTCTCCTCCTTCAAATTTAATTGCCCTTACTGCGCATTCAGAATGTTCATGAACTCTTCGCCCGTGATGGTCTCTTTCTCATAGAGGTACTTGGCGAGCGCATCGAGCTTTGCGCGGTTGTCGTTCAGGATATGCAGCGCCTTCTCGTGCTGCTTTTTCACAAGCTCCACGACGCGCTGGTCGATCTTCGTCTGTGTTTCGGCAGAGCACGCGAGCGAGGAATCGCCGCCGAGATACTGATTTGTGACCGTTTCGAGCGCGACCATGTCGAAGTCGTCGCTCATGCCATAGCGCGTGATCATCGCGCGGGCGAGCTTCGTCGCCTGCTCGATATCGTTCGACGCGCCGGTCGTGACGGAGTGGAACACGACCTCCTCCGCGGCGCGGCCGCCGGTCAGCGTTGCGATCTTGTTCTCCATCTCGGTCTTGCTCATAAGATAATGGTTGCCCTCTTCGACCTGCATCGTGTAGCCCAGCGCGCCCGAGGTGCGCGGCACAATGGTGATCTTCTGCACGGGGGCGGAGTGCGTCTGCATCGCCGCCACGAGCGCGTGGCCGATCTCGTGGTAGGAGACGATCTTCTTCTCCTCGTCGGTCATGATGGCGTTCTTCTTCTGGTAGCCCGCAATGACGACCTCAATGCTCTCCTCCAGGTCTGCCTGCGTAGCAAAGCGCCGGCCGTCGCGCACGGCGCGCAGCGCCGCTTCATTCACGATGTTGGCAAGCTCCGCGCCCGAGGCACCGCTCGCCATGCGCGCGATCTTGTTGAAATCAACGTCCTCGGCGACCTTGATCTTCTTGGCGTGGACCTGCAAAATGGCCTCGCGGCCCTTGAGGTCGGGAAGCTCGACCGGCACGCGGCGGTCAAAGCGGCCGGGGCGCGTGAGCGCGGGGTCGAGGGACTCGGGGCGGTTGGTCGCAGCTAAAATGATGACGCCGTTGTTGCCCTCAAAGCCGTCCATTTCGGTGAGAAGCTGGTTTAAGGTCTGCTCGCGCTCATCGTTGCCGCCGTACTGCCCGCCGCTGCGCTTCTGGCCGATGGCGTCGATCTCGTCGATAAAGACGATGCAGGGGGCCTTCTCCTTGGCCTGCTTGAAGAGGTCGCGCACCTTGCTCGCGCCCATACCGACGAACATCTCGACAAATTCTGAGCCCGACATGGAGAAGAACGGCACGTTTGCCTCGCCTGCGACCGCCTTGGCAAGCATCGTCTTACCCGTTCCCGGAGGGCCGACAAGGAGGATGCCCTTGGGCATCGACGCGCCGATCTCCTGATACTTGCTGGGGTCGTGCAGATAGTTGACGACCTCGGTGAGATTCTCCTTGGCCTCGTCCTCGCCCGCGACATCATCAAACTTGATACCCTCGGCAGACTTGACATACACCTTGGCGTTGGACTTGCCCATGTTGAACATCATGGAGTTTCCGCCGCCGCCCATTTTCTCCATCATCTTGCGCGAGAGGATCTGTCCCAGCCCGATGAAGATGAGGATCGGCAGCACCCAGCCGAGGATGCTGACGAGAGTGGATGTCTGCTCGATCTCCTCGCCCGTGGTGGAAACACCTGCGTCAAGCAGACGCTGGACCAAACCGTCGTCCGGCACCATTGCGGTCTTGTAGACGGTCTTTTCATCGCTGTCGGTAAAGAGGATGCGGTTGGACTGCTCCTGAATCTCGACCTTGCCGACCTCGCCCTGTTCGGTCATGGTGACAAAGGTGTTGTAATCCACCTCCTTGATCTGGTGCTCCGCGATCCAGGGCATGGCAATGAAGTTGAAGAGCATCACGAGCAGCATCGCGACAAAGTAATAGTACAGCAGCGGTTTTTTCGGGGACTTGACTTCATTCATAGGGGGCATCGCTCCGTTTCCTGAAAATTTTTTTCCTTCAGCCCCCGTTTTTCGGAGGGATTGCATACAAACGGGGAAAATTGAACATAGCGAAAACCGAAGGTTTTTGTTACGCTGGTAGCATGGAATGAAAAATTCCAACTGAAATTAAAAGGCAGTATAACACGGCGTTTTTCGCTTGTCCAGCGGGAGAAGCAAGTGTTTACAGTTTGGATACAAGGAGGATGCAGGATGAAGAAAAGAACAAAGGCTGCCATGGCCGTTTCCGCCGCCGCAGCCGTTTACGGTGTGGCGGCATATGGCGCGACGAAGGCGCTGATGGATGTGGCGATGAAGCGGGATCTGCCGCAGCATCTGCACGGCAAGGGCTCGCATCTGACCGGAGAGCGCGAGGATGAGGGCTATCGCGCCGCGCAGCGCGAGGCGGCGCAGAAGCTCGGCACCTCGCACACCGAGACGGTGCTGCTGCGCAGCCGTGAGGGGCTCACGCTCGTGGGCCACTTCCGCAAATGCGAAAACGCCGAACGTATCCTCATAGCCTTTCACGGCTGGCGCTCGGCGTGGTATCGGGATTTTGGTCTCCTCTCGGAATTCTGGGAAAGGGAACGGTGCAGTGTGCTCTATGTGGAGCAGCGCGCACAGAACGAGAGCGAGGGCGCTTATATCGGCTTTGGCCTCACGGAGCGCTACGACTGCCTCGACTGGGTGCGCTGGGTCGTGGACCACTGCGGCAGTGACCTGCCCATCTATCTCACGGGCGTCTCCATGGGTGCGACGACAGTGCTCATGGCGGCCGGCATGGGGCTGCCCGACGCGGTGCGCGGCGTGATCGCCGACTCGGCCTACACGTCCCCGCAGGATATCTGGCAGTACGTGATGGGCCACAACCTGCACCTGCCGACGCTGCTGGCGACGCCCATTGCTGACGGCATCTGCAAAAAGCGCCTCGCCGCAGGCGCGGGCAGCTGCTCCACGCTTGTTTCGCTCGCGGAGACGGACGTGCCGGTCCTTCTCATCCACGGCGAGGACGATCATTTTGTCCCGCTCAGGATGGCGCGTGAGAACCTCAGCGCCTGCCACTCGCCCTGCGAGCTGCTGGTGGTGCCCGGCGCGGATCACGCGATGAGCTATTATATGGATAAGGACACCTACGAGGAGGCGACGCGCCGCTTCTGGCAGCGCTGCGAGAGCGCGGAGGACGAAGCGCGTTAAGCGTCGTTCTCTGTCGCCCGCTCGAGCGCGGCAAAGCACTTCGACGGGCGGTAGAGGAACGCGGCAATGCAGATGAGCAGCGCCGTTGCGCCAAGGCTGACCGGGTAGACGGTCATGATGGTCTGGAAGGTCATGCTCTGTGGGAAGACGAACTTGACCCACGCGATGCGGATGCCGCACACGCCGAGCATCGTCAGCACAGCGGGCACGAGCGAGATGCCAAAGCCGCGCAGATAGCCGGAGAGGACCTCGTAGAACAGCGAGAACGCATAGGCCGGCAGGATCGTCGACAGGCGGACATAGCCGAGGGCGACGACATCAGGATCGCTGTTGAAAATGGAGAGCAGCGGTCTTGCGAACACCAGCACGACCGCGATGGCGAGGAAGGTCGCCGCGCCATCCTCCAGAAGGCTGAGCTGCATCGTCTTTTTGCAGCGCCTGATCTGGCCCGCGCCGTAGTTCTGCCCGACAAAGGTCGTGCAGGCCTGGGAGAAGGAGTTGAGCACGTCGTAGGCGAGGATCTCGATGTTGAACGCCGCGCTCGATGCCGCGATCACCACCGTGCCGAGGCTGTTGATGGCCGACTGGATGACGATGTTGGCGACGGAGAACACCGCGCTCTGCACGCCGGCCGGAAGGCCAATGCTCAAAATGCGCTTTAAGCTCGTGCCGTCGATGCGGAGCAGCCTCCACTCCACGCGCACGCACTTGTCCGTGCGCGTGAGCCTGCGGTAGAGCAGCAGCGCGCTCACGGCGTTGGCCGTGACCGTCGCGATAGCGACGCCCTCCACCGTCATATGCAGCGCGATGACAAAAAAGAGATTCAAAAGCACGTTCAGAACGCCCGAAACAGCGAGCGCCGCGAGCGGGACCTTGGTATCGCCGACGCTGCGGAAGATGGCCGCTTCGAAGTTATAGAGCAGGATGACAGGCATTCCGAGCAGGTAGATGCGCAGATACATGAGCGCATAGGGAAACACATCGTCCGGCACGTTGAGCACGCTCAGCAGCGGCGCGGCGATGAGCTGCCCGAGCAGCGAGACCACCGCACCGCCGAGCACGGAGAAAATGATCGACGTGTGGACCGCGTGCCTGACCGCCTTTTCATCCCCGCAGCCGATGGCGGTGGCGATGACGACGTTCGCGCCCAGCGCAATGCCGATGAAAAGATTGACAATGAGGCCGATGATGGGACTGTTTGCGCCCACGGCTGCAACGGCCAGCGTGCGCGCATCGCCGGTGAAGTTGCCGACGATGGCGATATCCGAGGCGTTAAAGAGCTGCTCCAGGATCGCCGTGGCAGCCACAGGCAGCGCAAAGAGCGGCAGCTTGTTCCAGATGGAGCCGTGGAGCATATCGATCTCGTGTTTTTTTACTTCTGCCATGAGAAAAAGGCCCCTCCTTTATAAAATATCAGAACATCATAATGTTCAAATGCAGCTTAGAACCGACATAGTATAGCGCCGCTTTCCCAAAATAGCAATAGTTTTCTTTCGTCCGCGCAGCCCCTTTCGGAGCGCTGCGCGGACGTTCCCTTTTCCTTGACACACCGGGGAAAACGCTGTAATATAAGCGCGGATTCGACCGGATATGCCACAAGACATTTGAGGTGCCTATGGACTATTATCTTTTGACTGAGCTGACTGCGCGCATCGCCTATCATCTGGCGCTGAGCGGCGCGGAGACCTTCCGCATCGAGGAGACGATGCGCCGCATCATCGGCGCTTACGGCATCGAGTGCCAGGCCTTCGCCATCCCAAACTGCGTGATGGTGAGCCTTGAGGCTGCCAACGGCAAGCCCCTGATGGTGATGAAGCGCGTGGGCTTCCACGGCAACGATCTGGAATCGGTGGAAAAGCTCAACGCCCTCTCGCGCCGCATCTGCGCGGAGACGCCCCCGCCCGAGGTGGCGGCGCAGTGGCTCAAAGAGACTCTCGCCGGGCGGCGCAGCTACTCGACGCCTATTTATTACCTCGGCAGTTTTCTTGCTGCGGCAGGCTTTTGCCCTGTCTTCGGCGGCACACTGCGCGACAGCCTCTTCGCCGGGCTGATGGGGCTTATCATCGGCTTTGTCACGCGGCAGATGGACAAGTGGGAGACGAATCCCTTCTTCAGCACCATCGCGGCAGCCTTCGCAATGGCGGTGCCCGCGTATCTCGCCGCTGGCTTCCATCTCATTGACTATGTCGACGCGGTCATTATCGGCTCGTTGATGATCCTGGTCCCCGGCCTTCTCATCACGAACTCGATGCGCGATATCATCTACGGCGACACGAACTCGGGCATCAACCGCATCGTGCAGGTGCTGCTCTCGGCCCTTGCCATCGCGATGGGGACCGCGGCAGCGTGGCAGGTGACATCTGGGGTGTACGGCATCACGGCATCCGCGGGCTCGGCGTCGCATCCCGCGTGGGCGCAGGCCGTCATGATCTTCATCGCCTGCACGGGCTTTTTCATCCTCTTCAACGTGCACGACTGGGGCAGCTTTCTCTGCGCCGTCGGCGGCGTGGCGACGTGGATGGCGTATCTGCTGCTCCGGGAGCTGGGCGTCGGCATTTATGGCATGAACTTTTTTGCTTCCGTGGTCGCGGCCGTCTATTCGGAGGGCATGGCGCGCTCGCGCAAGTATCCGGTCACGTCGTACCTCGTGATCTCCAGCATCCCGCTGCTGCCGGGGGCGGGCATTTACTACACGATGAGCTTCGGGCTGGAGGGCAATATGCAGGCCGCGCTTCAAAAGGGACTTGAGACGGCGGGCATCGCCGGCAGCATCGCGGTCGCCATCCTGCTGGTGTCGACGGTCTTCCGGCTCGTGACCTCCCAGCGCGGCAGAAAGAAATAAGCGGCAAGGGAAAGGCCGGCGCATACAAAACGGTATGCGCCGGCCCTTTTTATGCTCATTTTTCGCTGTTCAGGCGGTCAAGATAGGCGTTCAGCGCGGCAAAATCGCCCTGCGGGTAAACGCTGATATCGCGGTTTTTTGTGTTGATCAGGCAGTCGGTGAGCAAAAAAACATCCATGCCCGGCGCGCGGGCGGCCATGTCTTCATTTGCGTCGTTGCCGACCATCAGGCATTCCTCGGGCGCTGCGCCGAGCGAGCGCGCGACCTCAAGGTAGTAAGCGGGGTTCGGCTTGCAGAAGGTCGAGGTCTCATAGGTCGTATAAATTTCAAAATCCTCCGGCGTGAGCCCTGCCCAGCGGATGCGGTTTTCCGTCGCCACATGGGGAAAAATCGGATTTGTCGCAAGCGCGACGCGATAGCCGCGTGCTTTGAGCCTGCGCACCGTTTGCGCCGCAGCAGGGGTAAAGCCGCAGATCGCTCTTGCGCCGTTGAACTCGTTGGCGTAGAAGTCCTCGAACAGCGGTTGGTCGTCGCGCGCTTTGTCCGCGCCGTAAATTTCGGCAAACTTTGTCCAGAAGGCCTGCTCATTCGTGTGCGTGCCGTCGTTGCGGACCATGGCGGCAGTGCCGGCCCAGATGGTGTCGACAAGCGTCTTCGGCTCGTAGCCGTGCGGCGCAAGCTTTTTGGCAAGGAGCCTGAAGTAGCCCGCGGTAAAGGCCTCCTGGTCCATCGGCAGCAGCGTCCCGTCCAGGTCAAACAAAATGGTCGTGATGTTCAAGATAATTCTCCTTTATGCCTGCTCCTAAAAACGCCAGTATTGGGACAGCAAATAGCCCGGTACGGCGACGATCAGGAAAAATGCCCAACTGATAAGCGTGAATACCCGAAGAAAGCGCATTCCTCCGTCCGGATAGGAGCGCACGTAGATCCGATAATTGATGACCGACGCCAGAGAGCCGATGATCGAGCACAGCCCCGCCGTGTCCACACCGTACAAAAGCGCCGCCAGATTTTCTGTAAACGGGCAAAGAACGATGGACGCCGGCACATTGGAAATGAGCTGACTCAAGCCGATGCCCCACAGGTATTCATGCCCTCCCACAGCGTTCGTAAGAAAAGAGGAAAAGGTCTCGTTTGCCGTGATTTGAGAGGAAAACACGAAAAAGCAGAGAAAGGTCAGCAGCAGTACATAATCCGTCTTTGCAAGCACCTCTCGGTCAAATACCAGAACAGCCGCGAGCACAATGCCGGCGGCAACCGGCCAATACGTCGTTCTTGAAATGATCGTCGCGACGATCAGCGCAAACAGGCAGAGATAAACGACCCGCTGCTTTTTCCGCTCCGGCAGCCATGTTTTTCCGGTGTTTGCCGTCAGCATGATCGTTTCGCGCATATTTTTCCGGTAGAGGAGGAGAATAAACCCGCCGAGAAGTATCGCAGAGGAGATCCAGAGCGGCAGCATATGCAGCACAAAGCAGCCGAAGGAGATCCCGGATCGACCGAACAGGAAAAGATTCTGCGGGCTGCCGAAGGGCATGAGCAGCGAGCCGCGAACGGCGGCAATGTTTTCCATGGAAATGACCGGCAGAATGTACGCCTCTTTCCCACCGGCGCGGAACAAAAGAATGGTCAGGGGGACAAAAATGATCAGCGAGACATCGTTGGTCACAAACATGGAAGAGAAGAATACGCCGAAAATCAGGAAGAAGGATATCCCGACCATCGAGGTGAGCTTTTGGGAAAGTCTGATGAGCGGCCAGAAAATGTTTTCCTTCTTAAACCCCTCCAATACGGTCAGCATCATAAAGAGCGTGACCAGCGTGTGCCAGTCGATGCTGCCGATCAGGGTGATATCAGGCTTTGTGATCAGCAGCGAGAGTGCCGCTGCCAACAGCGATACCGCGAGCATCGGCTCGCGCTTCAATAATGCAAGTAGTTTTCTCATAACCGATCCGTCACATAAAAAGTAAAGAAAACGCCCCAAAATCGTGAGATTTCAGGGCGCTTGGTGCCTCGTCGGGGATTCGAACCCCGGACACCCTGCTTAAAAGGCAGGTGCTCTGCCGACTGAGCTAACGAAGCGGGTATTCTATTATAAACCACCGGAGCGGGAAAAAGCTGGCAGGGATGGCTGGACTCGAACCAGCGAATGAGGGAGTCAAAGTCCCTTGCCTTACCGCTTGGCTACACCCCTATAGGGAAGAGAGGGATGGGGACTAAGACCCTATCCCTCTCTTTTTGTGGGGTGGGTAAAGGGACTCGAACCCTCGACACCCGGAACCACAATCCGGTGCT
>URQY01000032.1 GCA_900550165.1 uncultured Eubacteriales bacterium | reverse complement strand
CAAGGGTCTGCAAAACCCTCATTCCCCAGTTCAAATCTGGGTGTCACCTCCAGAAGAAAACCCTGTAATCTCAATGGTTACAGGGTTTTTCTTATGCTTATTTTCAGGCTTTGACCCCTCTCCTGCCGCGATGGGCGGGCGGAGAGCTTGTTGCCCGCCCCTGCCGTTTCCAGTGCTGCCCCGTGCCTGCCGCTGCCGGAGCTGTGTCTCGGCAAAAACCGGCGCGGTGTGACAGGACACGTCGATGCGACGTTCTGCAAGGGCACCGGGCGGACCGTCGCCCGACGGTCTCTGCCAAGCTTGGCTTGACAAGGCCGCACAACCTGCTATAATAATCATAGAAAAGGCGCTGCGACAAGCGGTTAGCCTTAAAAAGAGATTATTTCAAAAGAAATGACCGCTTTCCTTGGCCGGGGGCGGTCATTTTCTTTTGCAGATCTGGATAATCAGACCAGCAAGGCTTACGAGTACAAGAGAGTAAGCAAAAAGCTCACTGTATGTAACCATCAGCATCACCTCCCATCAGGGAAGTGCCAACCGCCTGCCGTTCGTGCAGCGCCATCGACAGAATAACATCTAAACCGGCAAAAAGCAGCGCTGATTTTGACCCCCATATTCAGCCCCCTTCTGATGCGCCGGACGGCGCCCCGAGTAAGCGCTCCGTTCTCGCGCGCGGAGCGCTTTGATCTCCTCCGTATATTGCGCGCAAATATGCGCAAGCTATCGTCGGCAAACGCCAAGACTACTTTCAGGAGGAACGATTATGACCGAGCATACCAACAGCGGCTGCACCTGCACGCCCAACACCGCCATCCGCTGCGCCGTGACCAACTGCGCCAACCACTGCAAGGACGCCCAGTACTGCGGGCTGAACGCCATTCAGGTCGGCACGCACGAGGCCAACCCCACCATGGACCAGTGCACCGACTGCCAGAGCTTCAAGAAGCAGTAACGTCACGCTCTGCGCCCGCGGGCGCAGACTACTTAGGAGGGGCAGTATGCGAAAGGCGACGAAATGTCGCGCAGCAGGCGCGGCCGCAGGGGTGGTGAACGGGCTCTTCGGCGGGGGCGGGGGCATCCCGCTCGTGCTGCTCCTGCGCAAGTGGGCAGGGCTGGAGGAAAAGGCCGCCTTCGCGACCTGCGTGGCGATCATCCTCCCCGTGTGCCTCGTCTCGGCGGGCGTTTATTTCCTGCGCAGCGCGCTGCCGCTCAGGGAAGCCCTCCCCTATCTCGCCGGCGGGCTCATCGGCGGACTTATCGGCGGGAGACTGTTCAAAAATGTGCCGAACACGTGGCTCAGGCGCATATTTGCGCTCTTCCTGCTCTACGGGGCCGCGAGGTACCTTTTATGACGCAGTGGCTCCTCCCGGCGCTCTGCGGGCTTGTGACGGGCATTCTCTCGGCCTGGGGCATCGGCGGCGGGACGCTGCTGCTGTTGTGCATGACGCTCTTTTTCGGTGTGGAGCAGCGCACGGCGCAGGCCATCAACCTGCTCTACTTCCTGCCCACGGCGGGCGTCTCGCTCTTCGCGCACCGAAAAAACGGCTACCTTGACGCCGCCGCCCTGCGCGCGGCCATCCCGACCGGCATCGTCTGCGCGCTTCTCGCCGCCCTCGCCGCGACAGCGCTCGACAGCGCCGTCCTCCGCAGGCCCTTTGGCTTATTCTTGCTCTACGCGGGGCTCTCTATTCTCTTCGAAAAACCGAAAACGGGCAGCAAAAAATCGCCGTGACCGCGTCACGACGATTTTTCATATTCGGAATGCTTCTCAGCGCTTGTCGAGCGCTTCGAGCGCGTCCTTAGCGGCCATCTGCTCGGCCTCCTTCTTGCTGCGGCCCGCGCCCTTGCCCACGCTGCCGCCGTTGAGCAGCACCTCGAAGCAGAAGGTCTTGTCGTGGTCGGGGCCGCTCTCGCCGAGCTGACGGTAGGAGAGCGTCTGATTCGGCGTGCGCTGCACAAATTCCTGCAAAAGGGTCTTGTAGTCGCGGCGCTTCTCCTCGGCGACCTCCTCGCGCTCGGTGTCGAGCAGCACGCGGTGGATGAGCGCACTCGCCGCGCCGATGCCGCCGTCAAGGTACACGGCGGCAAAGACCGCCTCGGTCGCGTCGGCCAGAATGGACGGGCGCGTGCGCCCGCCGCAGCCCTCCTCGCCGTTGCCGAGCTTTAAGTACTTTCCCAGCTCCAGCCGCTGCGCGACCTCGTGCAGGCTGTCCTCGCACACGAGCAGGGCGCGGATGCGCGTCAGCTCGCCCTCCGGCGCGTTCGGGTGCTTGGCAAACAGATACTCCGCCGTGACAAAGCCGAGCACGCTGTCGCCCAAAAATTCCAGGCGCTCGTTGCTGAAAAAGTGTGCCCCGCGGTGCTCGTTGGCATACGAGCTGTGGCGCAGCGCCTCTTCGAGCAGCGCCGTGTTTTTGAAATGATATTGCAGCTTCTCTTCCAGGGCCTGCATGATACGTTCCTCCTGATAAAAGGACGCCCCGCGCGAAGCGGGGCGGCTTTCTTCTTTTTAACCGAGCTTCGTGCTCAGGTAGCGCACACAGTCGCCGACCGTCTTGAGCGAGGTGAGCTCCTCTTCGGGGATCTCGTCGACCTCGAACTCCTCTTCCATGGCCATCACCAGTTCGACAAGGTCCACAGAGTCGGCGCCAAGATCTTCCTCAAACGAGCTGTCCATCGTGACCTCGTCGGGGTCGAGCGCGAACTGCTCCACGATCAGCTTCTGCATCGTTTTGAAAATTTCTTCGGGACTCATAATGTCTTTACTTCCTCTCACGGTTTTGGTTCTTCCAAATGATACGGCAAAGGCACTGCCGTGTCAATACCCATTTTGCCGCTTTTGGGCATTCCCCGCGTTATGCCTTCTGTTCAATGCGCATCTTGTCGATATTCTGCTCGATATCGCCGATGATGCCGCTGCGCGCGACCTCCATCGCCTGGCGCACCGCGTTGCAGAAGCCGACCTCGCTCGCGCTGCCGTGCGCCTTGACGACGGGCTTCGAGATGCCGAGCAGCGCCGTGCCGCCGACCTCGTTCGCGTCGAGCATTTTCTTAAAGTCACCGAGCTGCCCCTTCAGCAGCAGCGCCGCCAGCTTCGTGCCCGCGCTGTGCAGCAGCATCTCCTTGAGCTTGATGGAAAGGAGCTTGCCCGTGCCCTCGATGCTCTTGAGCATAATGTTGCCGCTGTAGCCGTCGGCGACGATAACGTCGCACGCGCCGAGCATCGCTTCCTTCGCTTCGATGTTGCCGGTGAAGTTGAGGTGCCCCGCCTCTCCCGCTTCCTTGAGCTTCTGATACGTCTCGCGGCGCAGCGTGTCGCCCTTGCTCTCCTCCGCGCCGATGTTCAGAAGGCCGACGCGCGGATTCTCCACGCCGAGGACCTTCTGCGCGTAGTAGCTGCCAAGGTAGGCAAATTGCAGCAGGTATTCGACCGTGCACTCGGCGTTCGCGCCGCAGTCGATCAGCACCGCCTTGCCCTTGGCCGTCGGGATGGTCGGCGCGAGCGCCGCACGGCGCAGGCCGCGGACGCGCTTGACCACGAGCGTCGCGCCCGCAAGGAGCGCGCCCGTGCTGCCCGCGCTGACAAAGCCGTCCGCCTCGCCGTTGCGCAGCATCGTGAGCCCCACCGTGAGAGACGAGTCCTTCTTGTGCTTGAAGGCCGTGGCCGGGTCGTCGCAGATCTCGACGACCTCGCTCGCGTTGGCGATCTCAACGCCCTTTGGCAGGTCCTTGCAGCCGCACTGCTCCATCGCGCGCAGGATATCCTCCGTCCTTCCGGCAAGGATGATGTCCGCGCCGTAGCGTTCGTGCGCCATCAGCGCGCCCTTGACCGGCGCAAGGGGGGCAAAATCGCCGCCCATGGCGTCGACAATGATCTTCATGGGGTCACTCCTTTCTATCGCGCAGCACCGCTTCGCGCAGCTCGTCGATCTTTTCAAGCGAGCGCGCGGCGAGCGCGGCGTTCTTCACGCGCTTGCCGCCCTTGATGCGATAGCCCAGCGGCGGCATGATGCCAAAGTTCACGTTCATCGGCTGAAAATCCGAAACGGTCGTATCGCTGATGTAAAGCCCCAGCGCGCCGATGGCCGTCTCGCGCGGGAAGTCGACGGGCGCTTCGCCCGCAAGCCTTCTTGCCATCTCCACGCCCGCCAGAAAGCCCGAGGCCGCGGACTCGATGTAGCCCTCCACGCCGGTCATCTGGCCGGCAAAGGCGATGCGCTCATCAGCAATGAGGCGGTAATAGCGATCCAGCAGCCCCGGCGAGCGGAGATACGTGTTGCGGTGCATCACGCCGTAGCGGACAAAGTCCGCCTCGTGCAGCGCGGGGATCATCGAAAACACGCGCTTCTGCTCGGGAAAGCGCAGATGCGTCTGGAAGCCGACGAGGTTATAGACGCTGCCCTGCGCGTTGTCGCGCCGCAGCTGGACGACGGCGTAGGGCTCCTGCCCCGTCTTCGGGTCGCGCAGGCCGCGCGGCTTGAGCGGACCGTAGCAGAGCGTGTCGTGCCCCCGCCGCGCCATGACCTCGACGGGCATACAGCCCTCGAAGACGTGCTTATCCTCAAAGCCGTGCACCGGCGCTTCCTCAGCGGTGGTGAGCGCCTGCCAGAAAGCGTCGTACTCCTGCTCCGTCATGGGGCAGTTGATGTAGTCCGCCGTGCCCTTATCGTAGCGCGAGGCGAAAAATGTCAAATCCATGTCGACGCTTTCAAACGTCACGAGCGGGGCGGCGGCGTCGAAAAAGTTCAGCGTGTGGCCGTCGCCGATCTTTTCGGCGATGGCGGCGGCGAGCGCGTCGCTCGTCAGCGGGCCCGAGGCGATGATGACGTTCCCCTCGGGGATGGCCGTCACCTCGCCGGGAACGACCGTGATGTTGGGATGGGAGCGGATTTTCTCCGTCACGAGATCCGAAAAGCCGCAGCGATCCACCGCCAGCGCGCCGCCAGCCTCCACGCGCGTCGCGTCCGCGCAGGCCATGATGAGCGAATCCAGGCGGCGCAGCTCCTCTTTCAGCAGGCCCACCGCGTTTTCGATCTGGTCCGAGCGCAGCGAGTTCGAGCAGCACAGCTCGGCAAAGGATTCGGTATGGTGCGCGGGCGTTTTCTTTTCGGGCTTCATTTCATGCAGCGTCACGCTCACGCCGCGCTGCGCGAGCTGCCAGGCAGCCTCGCAGCCGGCAAGACCGGCGCCGATCACAGTTACTTGCATCAGTTCTCTTCTTTCTCCGCGGTCTTCTTCGCCGTGGACTTCTTAGCGGTCGTCTTCCTGGCCGCAGTCTTCTTCGCTGCGGTCTTTTTGGCCGCCGGTTTCTTGGCAGGCGTTTCCTCGCCGTCTGCGGCTTCGGCTGCTTTTGCCGTCTTTTTCGCCGCAGCGGTCTTGCCCGCGGTCTTTTTGGCGCCTGCGGCTTTCGTTGCGGCGGTTTTCTTCGCGGCCGTCTTTTTGGCGGCGGGCTTCTTCTCGGCGGGTGTTTCCCCGGCTGCCGTCGTCTCAGCGGCTTCGGCAGCCTCGGCGGTCTCAGCGGACTTCTTTTTCACGTAGCCGCGCTGATCCTCGGGCACGAAGCGCGCGCACGCGGGGTTGATGCAGTACGGGCGCTTGAAGCCCTTGCCCGCCTTTTTGAACATCGTCTGCCCGCACTCGGGGCAGTCGTCCTTCGTCGGCACGTCCCAGGTCATGAAGTCGCACTTCTTCTCCGGGTCGCTGCTGGTGGAAAATTCGCAGGCGTAGTAGGTGTACTGCTTGTTCGTCTTCTTGCTCACGCCGGTGCGCTTCATCATGCGCCCGCCGCACTTGGGGCAGCGGCCCGGCATCTCGATGACGAGGGGCTTGGTAAACGTGCACTCGGGATATCCCGGGCAGGCCAGAAAGCGGCCAAAGCGCCCGCTCTTGATGACCATGTTGCGCCCGCAGACGTCGCACTTTTCCTCGCTCACCTCGTCAGGGACCTTTAAGCGCACACCCTCGAGCGCTTCCTCAGCATTTTTGAGGTCGCGCTCAAAGCTGCCGTAAAAGCCGCGGATGACGTCCTTCCACGGCGTCTTCCCCTCCTCGACGGTGTCGAGCTTTTCTTCCATGCGGGCGGTGAACTTCATATCCACAATGTCGGAAAAGCGCTCCTCCATCAGTCCCGTCACCACCTCGCCCAGCGGCGTGGGGCGCAGGTACTTGCCGTCCTTGACGACGTATTCGCGGTCTAAAATGGTCGAGACCGTCGGCGCGTAGGTCGACGGGCGGCCGATGCCGTTCTGCTCCATCGCGCGGATGAGCGTCGCGTCCGTGTAGCGCGCGGGCGGCTGGGTGAAGTGCTGGAGCGGCGTGTAGGCCTCGAGCGTCAGGCCCTGCCCCTCGACGAGCGGTGGCAGCGTGCCCTCCTTTTCCTCTTTGCCGTCATCGTCGCGCGATTCCTCGTAAACGGCGGTATAACCGGAGAACTTCAGGTTGCTGGCGCTCGCGTGGAACTCGTGCCCGCCCGCCATGATCTGCGCGCTCACGCTGTCATACACGGCGTTCGCCATCTGCGAGGCCAGAAACCGGCTCCAGATCAGGCGGTAGAGTCGGTACTGCTCGCCCGTGAGGTCGCCCTTGATCTGCTCGGGCGTCAAGTTGACGTTCGAGGGGCGGATGGCCTCGTGCGCGTCCTGCGCGCCGGCCTTGGCCTTGTAATGGCGGGCGGTCTTGGGGTAGTAGGCCTCTCCGTAGCGGCCCAGGATGAAGGTCTTCGCCGCGGCGATGGCCTCCTCGGAGATGCGCAGCGAGTCGGTACGCATATAGGTGATGAGACCCACCGTGCCCTCGCCCGTGATATCCACGCCCTCGTAGAGCTGCTGGGCGATGGCCATGGTTCGGCGCGGCGTCATGTTGAGCTTGCGCGAGGCCTCCTGCTGTAGGGTGGAGGTCGTGAACGGCAGCGACGGGGAGCGCTGCTTGTCCGTGCGCTTGATGTTCGTCACGGCAAAGGGCTTGTCGCCGATGTCGGCGATGATGCCGTCCACCTGCTCGCCCGAGGTGGGCTCGACCTTTTTGCCGTCCTTGCCGTAATAGTGTGCTTCAAAGGTCTTGTGCGTCGCCTCGTCGGTGAGGTCGGCGTCGAGCGTCCAGTACTCCTGCGCCTCGAACGCCTGAATCTCCTTCTCGCGGTCGTCGACCATGCGCACGGCGACGGACTGCACGCGGCCCGCCGAGAGGCCGCGGCGCACCTTCTTCCACAGAAGCGGGCTGAGCTCGTAGCCCACGATGCGGTCGAGCACGCGGCGCGCCTGCTGCGCATCGACCAGATCCTGGTCGATGGCGCGCGGCTCCTTGATGCTCTCGGAGACGACCTTTTTCGTGATCTCGTTGAAGGTCACGCGCTTGGCCTTTTCGTCGTCCAGGTCCAAAAGCGCCTTCAGGTGCCACGAGATGGCCTCGCCCTCGCGGTCCGGGTCCGTCGCGAGGTAGACGGTGTCGCTGCTCTTGGCGGCCTTTTTCAGCTCGCTGATGAGCTCCTCTTTTCCGCGGATGGGCTGATAGACGGGCTCGAAGTCGTGCTCGATGTCCACGCCCAGCTTGCTCTTGGGCAGGTCGCGCAGGTGGCCCATGCTGGCCTTGACCTCGTAGTCCTTGCCCAGGTATTTGCCGATGGTTTTCGCCTTCGCCGGAGACTCGACGATCACCAGATGCTTTTTTGCCATTTTGTTCTATTCCTCCAGTATGACTTGCAGGGAAAAATGCTTGCCGCCGCCCTGCGCGACGTAACCCTCCAGCTCCATCATCGTCAGCGCGGAAAGCACGCGGCGCGTAGGGAGGTCCGTTGTTTCAATGATATCGTCCACCTGCATCGCGCCGTCCTTGAGCGCGCGCAGGATCGTGATCTGATCGTCGGTGAGCCCCGCGTCGTTGGTTTTCAGGTCCAGCGACGGCAGCGACGGCGCTTCCTCCGCGGCGGCGGATGCCGTCTGCCTGGCGCGGGCCTGCTCCTCGCGGGCCTGATAGCCCAGCGTGCGCGGGAGCTCCACGCGCTCGCCGAGAATTTTGTGCGGATACATCGCTTCGTATTCGCGCAGCACGTCCCAGCTGTCCGTGATGAGGGCCGCCGCGCCGTCGGCGATGAGGCGGTTGCAGCCGCGGCTCAGCGGCGCGTCGATGGGACCGGGGACCGCGAAGACGTCGCGTCCCTGCTCCAGCGCGGTATTGGCCGTGATGAGCGCGCCGCTCTTTTCCGGCGCTTCGACCACGATGGTCCCAAGGCTCAGAGCGCTGATGATGCGGTTGCGCGCGGGAAAGTGCCACGCCTCCGCCGCCGTTCCGGGCGGATACTCGCTGATGAGCGCGCCCGAGGCCACGATATCGCGGTACAGCCATTCGTTCTCCGCAGGGTAAACAACATCGAGCCCGTTGCCGAGCACAGCGATGGTCCTGCCGCCCGCGCGCAGCGCGCCGCGGTGGGAAGCGGAATCCACGCCCGCCGCCGCGCCGGAGATCACGACCGCGCCCTGCCTGCACAGGCCGTAGGCGAGCTTCTCCGCCGTCTCGATGCCGTAGGGCGAGGCCCTGCGCGTGCCGACCATGGCGACGGCGACCTCCTCGTCGATCGTCGGAAGGCTCCCCTTCACGTAGAGCAGGCACGGCGGCTCAAAGATGTTGCGCAGGCGCACGGGATAGTCCGCGTCCTGCATTGTAAGAAGGCGAAGCCCCAGCCGCGCGCACGCGCCGAGGATGCGGTCGGCGCCCTCCAACGACTTTTCCGCCAGCAGCGCGAGCTGCCGCGGCTCAATGCCCTCGACGAGGCGGTATTCGTCCTCGTCGGCATAGTAGATGTTCTCCGGCGTGCCGAAATAGTCGAGCAGCAGGAGCTTCGAGCGATTTGTCAGTCCCTTGACCTCCGAGAGCCATACCCAGTATTTCAGCCCTGCCATAAAGAGCACCTCCCCGTTCGTTTCAGCGATACATCTCCCACAGCACGACCGTCGCAGCGACGGCAGCGTTGAGCGACTCGCAGCGTTCGCTCATGGGGATCTTCAGCGTTTTGGCGCAGGCGTCGAGCATCTGCTGCGACAGCCCGCGGCCCTCGCTGCCGATGGCGACGGCGGCTTTGGTCCAATCGGCCTCGGCCAGCGGCACGGTATCCGCGCGCAGCGCCGTACCATAGAGCGGGACAGCGCTTCCGGCCAGCAGCGCAAGCACCTCCTCCGGCCTTGCGCAGTACGCCTCGCGGCGGAAGATGGCCCCCATCGTGGCGCGCGCCGTCTTGGGATTGAAAGGGTCGGCGCAGGCGTTGACCAAAAAGAGGCCGTCGCAGTCGAAAGCGTCCGCCGTGCGCAGGATGGTGCCGACGTTTCCGGGATCCTGCACGCCGTCGAGCACGAGATAGTGCCGTCCTTCGAGCGTTTCGGGCAAGCGCACCTCGGGCAGCGCCACGGTGAAGAGCGCGCCCTGCGGCGTCTCCATCGGGCTCACCGAGCGCATCAGCTCCCCGCTCACGCGCACCGCGCGCACCGTGTCCGGCAGCTCCGGAATGTCCGCACCGTCTGAGAACACCGCCGTTCTGACCGGCGCGTGCCATTTGAGCGCCTCGGCCAGCAGCTTTGTCCCGTCGCAGAGATATTCGCCGCTCTTTTGCCGGTAGGAGCGCGATGCGCCCAGCTTGCGCAGGTGCGTCATCAGCGGATTCTGGCGGCTCGTTATCGTCTCCACGCTCATCTTCTTTTGCTCCCTCCCGGCTTCTTTTCCGTTTCTTATTTAATATGTATCACACTATATTATTAACCACTCTGTTTTGTCAAGAAAAAGAATTGAGAAAGCGGCGGCGCATTTTGCCGCTTCCCGCCGCCGGTGGCTTTACAGCGCGGCGTTTTTTGTGGTATACTAAGGATGATATCCCGACTTTTACCGATCAAGGAGGCTTACCATGGAAACCGCAAGATCACGCTTTCTGCGCTATGTCACCTATTATACAACATCCGACGAATTCACCGGCACCTCGCCCTCCACGGAGCGGCAGAAGGACCTCGGCCGCGTGCTGATGCAGGAGCTTGCCGCGCTGAAGCTCGAGGACGTCCGCATGGACGAGTGCGGCAATGTGCTCGCAACGCTCCCCGCAAGCGAGGGGGTCGACGCCCCCGTCGTCGCGCTCATCGCGCACATGGACACCGCGCCCGATGCCCCGGGCGAGCACGTTAAGCCCCGCCTCGTGCGCTATGAGGGCGGCGAGCTCAAATTAAACGACACCGTCTCCCTCACCGAGGCCCTCTGCCCCGGCCTTGAGCGTCATGCCGGCGAAGAGCTCATCGTCACCGACGGCACGACCCTCCTCGGCGCGGACGACAAGGCCGGCATCGCCGAGATCATGGCCGCGGTCGAGACCATTTCGGAAAAAGACCTTCCCCACGGCGAGGTGCGCGTCATCTTCACGACCGACGAGGAGATCGGCAACGGCGTGGACGGGCTCGACGTGCAGCAGCTCGGCTGCGACTACGGCTACACTGTGGACGGCGGTCCGCTCGGCGAGATCGAATTTGAAAACTTCAACGCCGCCTCCGCCGTTCTGACGGTGTACGGCGTCGGCGTTCACCCCGGCAGCGCCAAGAACGTGATGATCAACGCCGCGACCGTCGCCATGGCCTTCCACGCGATGCTGCCCGAGGATGAGGTGCCCGAGAAGACCGACGGCTACGAGGGCTTCTTCCACCTGACGGAGATGAGCGGCAGCGTGACCGAAGCGACGCTGCGCTATATCATCCGCGACCACGACCGCGAGCGCTTCGAGGAGAAAAAGGCACTCTTTGCCGACTGCGCCGCGCGCATCAACGAAATTTACGGCGACGGCACGGCGGAGGTCACGATCCGCGACAGCTACTACAACATGAAGGAGAAAATTCTTCCCCACTTCCACCTCATCGAGCGCGCGGAGAACGCCTTCCGCGCGAACGGCGTCACGCCGCAGTGCGTGCCCATCCGCGGCGGCACGGACGGCGCGCGCCTGTCCTGGGACGGGCTGCCCTGCCCCAACCTCTCCACCGGCGGCTACAACTACCACGGCGTGCGCGAGTGGATCCCCGCAGACAGTCTCGCGTCCATGGCGGACGTGCTCGTCACGCTCGTGCAAAGCTTTGTCGAAGAAAGGGAGTAAGAAATGAAGACCTCTGAAAAGCTCACCGCCCTGCGCGCGGAAATGGCAAAGCGCCATATGGACGCCTACGTCGTCGTGACCGACGACTTTCACGCCTCGGAATATGTCGGCGCGCACTTCAAGGCGCGCGAGTATCTCTCCGGCTTCACCGGCTCCGCCGGTACGCTCGTCGTGCTGCCGGATTCCGCCGCGCTGTGGACGGACGGACGCTACTTTTTGCAGGCTGCGCAGCAGTTAGAGGGCAGCGGCATTGATCTCATGCGCATGGGCGAGCCCGGCGTGCCCGAGATCGCCGATTTTCTGCGCGGCCATGTGCCCGAAAGTGGCTTCATCGGCTTCGATTCGCGCACGATCAGCAACGCCTTCGCCCGCGCCATCGGCGAAAAGACACGCGAAAAGCACATCCGCTTTGCGGGCGATGAGGACCTTGTGGACCTTGTGTGGGCGGACCGCCCCGCGCTCTCATGCGAGCCGGTGTGGGAGCTGGACGCAAAGTACGCGGGCCTGACGCGCAAAGAAAAGCTCGAGCTGGTGCGCGGCAGGATGGCAGAACTCGGCGCGGATGTGTTCGTCATCCCCGCGCTCGACGAGGTCGCGTGGCTCCTGAATCTGCGCGGCGGCGACGTGCCCTATACGCCCGTGTTCCTCTCGTACCTGCTGCTTACGCACGATCAAGCCACGCTCTGCGTGCAGAAGGAGGCCGTGAGCGCGGAGATCGAAGCATCGCTCAGGGCCGACGGCGTAACGCTTGCGCCCTACGATGAGATCTACCGCCTGATCGCGGCGCTGCCCGAGGGTACGCGCGTGCTGCTCGACGGCGCGAGCGCCAACTACCGCATCACACAAAGCGTTCCCGCCGGCGCGGAAACGCTCGACCGTCCGAGCCCCATCCAGCTCATGAAGGCGATGAAAACGCCCGCCGAGCAGGAGAACGAACGCCTTGCGCACATCAAGGACGGCGTGGCCGTCACGCGCTTCCTCTACTGGCTCAAGCACACGGTCGGCCGCGAGCCCATCACGGAGATCAGCGCCGCGAAGAAGCTCGAAGCCCTGCGCGCCGAGGGAGCGCACTACCTGGAGCAGAGCTTTGACCCCATCCTCGCCTACGGCGCGCACGGCGCGATCGTCCACTACGAGCCGACCGCGGAGACCGACGTCCCCCTGGAGCCGCGCGGCCTCTGCCTTGCCGACACCGGCGCGCAGTATCTGGAGGGCACGACCGATATCACCCGCACCGTCGCGCTCGGCCCGCTCACAGATGAGGAAAAGCGCGTCTATACACTTGTCCTGCGCGGGCATTTGCAGCTCGGCGCGGCCAGGTTCCTCCACGGCTGCACGGGCGAAAACCTTGATATGCTGGCCCGCGCGCCGCTGTGGGAGGCGGGACTCGACTACAACCACGGCACGGGCCACGGCGTGGGCTTCGTCCTCGGCGTACACGAAGGGCCCGAGCGCGTCCACTGGAACGTGCTGCGCCAGCAGCGCCACTGCGTCATCGAAGAGGGCATGATCTTCTCCAACGAGCCGGGCATTTACCTTGCCGGCAAGTTCGGCGTGCGCATCGAAAATCTTGTCGTCGTGCGCGAGGCGGAGGTAAACGAGTATGGTCGCTTCCTCAGCCTTGAACCGCTGACGCTCGTACCCTACGACCGCGACGCGATCGACCCGGCGCTGCTCTCCTCGCGCGACGTGGAATTGCTCAACGACTATCACGCAAAGGTCTATGCGGCTATTTCGCCGTATCTTTCCGGCGACGAGCTTGCGTGGCTCAGGGAGGCCACCGCGCCCATCCTCCACGAATAAGATTGAAAAAGGCAGCATACCACGCATCAGAAAAAGAAACACACCGGCGCACGATACGCCCAAACAGGGCACCGTGCGCCGGTATTTTTCATCTGGCAGAAAGGGCCCTCTCCCGCGGGAGAGGGCCCTTTACCGTATCATACCATATAAAATATGGACAGGTCAGACGCCTCACGCACCGATGATGAGCGGTACGAGCGCCGCGCAGGAAAGGCACATCAGCATACCCGTGCAGAACGAGTAGGCCATGGTCTCGGGGTTGCAGTACTTTTCCACAAGCGGCAGGCACAGGTCGGTCGAGGCAGTGCCGGGGATGGTGACAGCCTCGATGTAGCCGATCTTGCTCGCGATGAGCGGCAGGAAGATGAGACCCATCGTCTCGCGCAGCACATTGTGCAAAAACGAGACCGCGCCCGCGACCGCGTGCCCCGCGCCGGAGATGACGCTCGGGGCCATCGTGTACCAGCCGAAGCCCGCGCTGATGGCGAGCCCCTCGCGCAGCGTCATGGGGGTGAGAAGCGAGTAGACGACGCCCGCGAGCAGCGAGCCGATCACGGAGAAAATAGGCACGAGCACAACGCCCAGCCCCGCCCCGCGCAGAACGCGCACGATGCTGCCGTCCAGCCCCATGCTGAAGCCCACCGAGCCGAGCATGATGCAAAGGCCGATGACGAGCAGCGTGCCGGAGATCTCTTCAAAGCGCTCGGGCGGCATGAGCTGCGGCAGGACAAAATAGCCCAAGAGCATCCCGCAGATGACCATCAGGCAAATGACGACCGAGGACTTGATGCCGGAGGTGTTGACCCCGCCGCCGCGCTCCCCGGCACCTTCCTCCTCTGTGCCGGCGGGCAGAGCGTGGCGGTTGAGATGCACGATCTTACGCGCGGCGGTGCCGCCGAGCATACTGCCGACGGCCGTGAGGAATGTGATGAACAGCGCCTGCACGCCGATACTGCCGAGGCTCGACGTCACCTCCTCGTCCGCGCCCATGCGCAGCCCCATGAGGAAGATGAGAAGATAGATGAAAAAGCTCGTGAGCTTGTCTAGGAAATGAAAGCGGTCCTTATGGCTGCGCAGCTTGCCTGCGATGAGGTAGCAGGCGATCATGGTGGACCAGTAGAGAGCGAGCAGAGTCATAGGGTATCGTCATCCTTTCGCCGCGCTGCGGCAAAAATAAGCGGGGGACGGCGCGTCTCGCGCCGTCCTCTGCTGCTTTTGGAAACGGGAAACTCAGGCGAGGGTCTTGACCCAGGCGGCGTACTTTTCAAGGTTCGCGTCGCGCTCCTGCGCGTCCGCGCCCTTGGTGAGCACATAGACCTTGATCTTCGGCTCGGTGCCGCTCGGACGCACGACGATGTGCGTGCCGTCGGCGAGCTCGAAGCGCAGCACGTTCGAGCCTGCGAGCGCGATCTTTGTGACCGCGCCGCTCGCGGCGTCGCGCGCGGTGCCGTCTGCGTAATCCTTGTAAGTTGCGACCTTGATGCCCGCGATCTCGCACGGCGGCGTCTCGCGCAGGGACTTCATAAGCGCTGCCATCTTCTCCGCGCCGTCGAGACCCGGCATGACGAGGTTGAAGGTCTTCTCGCCGAAGTAGCCGTACTTTTCAAAGAGCGCCTCGAGCGCGTCGAAGAGCGTCATGCCCTGTGCGTAGTACCACGCGGCCATCTCTGTGAGGAGAAGCGAGGCGGTGACGGCATCCTTGTCGCGCACATAATGGCCGATCATGTAGCCGTAGCTCTCTTCGTAGGAGAAGATGACGGTGTTCTTGCCCGCGCCCTCCAGCTCGTTCATCTTTTCGGCCATGAACTTAAAGCCCGTGAAGGTATCGTAGCAGGCAAGACCGTTCGCCTCCGCCACGGCGCGCGCCATTTCGGTCGTCACGATGGTCTTGAGTGCGGCGGCGTTTTTAGGCAGCTTGCCCGCACGCTTCATCGCGCCGATGAGATAGTCGAGCAGCAGCACGCCCGTCTGGTTGCCGGTGACGGGCTCAAATTCGCCCTGGCGGTTGCGCACCATAATGCCCACACGGTCGCTGTCGGGGTCGGTGCCGAGGATAAAGTCGACATCGTTCTTCCTGGCGAGGTCGATGGCGAGAGAAAAGCCCTCGGGATTCTCGGGATTCGGGGAAACGACGGTCGGGAAATTGCCGTCGATGACCATCTGCTCGGGCACGCAGAGAAGGTGCTTGATGCCAAGCTTTGTAAGCGCCTCGGGTACGAGCTTGTAGCCGCAGCCGTGGAAGGGCGTGTAGACGAGCTTAAAGTCGCCCGCGACCTTTTTGACGGTCTCGTAGTCGTTGACCATGCTCATGACGTTTGCCATGAAGCGCCGGTCGCAGTCCTCGCCGAGCATCGTGATGAGACCCTTGGAGACGGCTTCGTCAAAGTCCATCGCCGTGACGCCGGTGAAAATGTCGATCGTTTCCAGCTCGCGCGCGATGGCCGCGGCGTGCTGGGGCGGAAGCTGCGCGCCGTCGGACCAGTAGACCTTGTAGCCGTTATACTCCTTGGGATTGTGCGACGCGGTGACGTTGATGCCCGCCGTGCAGCCGTATTCACGCACGGCAAACGAAAGCTCGGGCGTGGGGCGCAGGGACTCGAAAAGGCGCACGGAAATGCCGTTGCCCGCCATCACGCAGGCCGCCGCGCGCGCAAACTCCATCGAATGGTTGCGGCAGTCCATGCAGATGGCCACTCCCTTTTTCATTGCCTCCGCGCCCTCGGCACGGATGACGTTGGCAAAGCCCTGCGTCGCCCAGCGGATGACGTGGCGATTCATGTTGTGCAGACCCACGTACATCGTGCCGCGCAGACCCGCCGTGCCGAATTCGAGCGGGCCGTAGAAGCGGTTTTCGATCTCTTTTTCATCGTTTGCGATGGCTTTCAGCTCGGCGCGTTCTTCCTCGCTCAGCGCGGGAGAGGCGAGCCACTTTTCATATTCCTGACGGTAATTCATTGCTTATCCTCCTGTTCCGGAATTTCATCGATGGGGCGGATCAGCGCCTTTGCGTCCTCAAGCATGGACGCGGGGACGTACAGCTCCGTGCCGTGCCCGGACGTGCCGAGCACCACCTTGCCGAAGGCACCGTCGCCCTCGTATCTGCGCAGCACGGGGATATCGTAGGCGCGGAGCATGGAGCAGAGCATATCCGCCTCCGCGTTCGTATCCATCACGAGCGTTAAAAACGCGGGCTGCTCCGGTGTGCCGTCGGCATTTTTGGGCCAGCGCTCGGAAAGGTCATGTTCTGCCTTGCCCCAGGTGAGTTTCACTTCGTCCGACATGGGCGATTCCTCCTTTTTGCAGGTGTGTTTCATTATTTGTGGTATTTTGTCCCGGCCTCGATCTGGTAGGCGCGGTAGACCTGCTCGAGCAGCATCACGCGCGCCAGATGGTGCGGGAAGGTCATCGGTGACATCGAAAGGCGCAGGTCGGCCTTTTTCTTGAGGTCTTCGTCAAGGCCGAAGCTTGAGCCGATCAAAAATGTCAGCTGCGATGCGCCGCACGCGGCAAAGTGCTGCATCTTCTCGCTGAGCGCCACGCTGCTCATCTCCTGCCCTTCGATGCACATGGCGATGAGCGCGCCGCCCTTCGGGAGCTTCTGCTCGATGAGCGCAGCCTCCTTTTTGAGCGCCTGGCGGATCTCCGCCTCGCTCGGCTCGTCGCCGAGGCGCTGCTCCGGAAGCTCCAAAAGCTCCAGCCTGCAATAGCGCGAAAGGCGCTTTTCATATTCCCGGACGGCCTGCTCGTAGAAGGCCTCCTTCAGTTTTCCGACGCAAAGGACGGTGATCTTCTGCATACGTGTACCTCGCTGACAGTATCGCGCGGCGCGGCGGAGAGACGGACCGTCAGCCCGCCGGCCTGCAGCGCCCGGCCCACGGTGTATTCCGCGAGCTGGGGCGTGTTGTTCTCGCCGCTCAGGTGCGCGAGCAGGATATCGCTCGTGCCGGCGCGGACACATTCAACGGCAAACTCTGCCGCTGCCTCGTTGGACAGGTGCCCGTATTCGCCGAGGATGCGCCGCTTGAGCGGATAGGGGTAAGGACCGGTCGTGAGCATTTCAACGTCATGGTTGGCTTCCAGCAGCAGTGTATCCGCGCCGAGGGCAAGGTCATGTGCTTCATCGGTGATGTAGCCGGTGTCAGTCAGCACGGCGAGCGAGCCGTCATCGCTCTCGATGCGGTATCCCACGCTCTCGCGCGCATCGTGCGAGGTGCGGAAGGGCAGCGCGCGCAGCGAGCCGACGGTGAGCGCATCGCCCGGGGTGAAGGCGTGCACGCGCTCTGCGGGATAGTCGAGCGCGGCAGCAGTGCCCCGGCTCGCGTAGAGCGGCACGGCGCACTTTTTTTGCAGCGTGCCGAGGGCGCGCACATGGTCGACGTGCTCGTGCGTGATGAGGATCGCGTCAATGTCTTCCAGCGTAAGGTCGAGCGAGGCGAGCGACTGCGTGATGCGGCGGCAGGAAACGCCGGCGTCGATGAGAATATGGGTATCTTCGTGGCAGACGAGCGAGGCATTGCCCGCGCTCGAGCTGGCGATGGTGTAAAATTCCATGGGTCATTTCCTTCATTTTAATTCATTAAAATCATACCACAGGCGTGCACAATAGTCAAAAAGAAAAAGCCCTCTCTTAAGAGGGCGCGAAGGAAGAAAAACCACGCTCAGGACGCGGGGAAGGCAAGCCCCGCCATGAAGCCGTTTTCGCCGGTGCAGACGATATCGCCCGCGGCGACGACACCCTCACAGACGTAGAGGTCCAGTTGGCAGGGGAGCGAAGCGTCGGGGTAGTTCGTCACGACATAGGTGTAGCGCGAGAGGGTCTTGCCGCAGCAGCGCGCAAGGTCGAAGCCCTGCGCGCGCTGAATCTCGTTGTAGCTCAGGTATGGCTCTTCGAGCGTTTCGACCAGCGTGACCGTCAGCGTTTCGATGGGCTGCTCGCCGACTTCCCAGCCAAGGGAGGCGAGATACGCGAGGCGCTGTTCGTTCGTTTCGGCGGGGACGACGGGCGCTTCGCCGCCCTTCCCGCACGAGCGCGGCAGCACGAGGAGCGCGAGCACAAGGGCCAGCACAGCGACGGCCGCAAACGCGCGGCGCTTGGAGAATTTTGTGGTGATGATGAACAAGCGAGATCACACCCTTTCTCCAAAAGGCTATTCCCCCGGCGGCAAAAGTATGATAAGATACCGCCAACAAAGCGAAAGGCGGTACCCACCATGGCCCAGCAGAGACTCGACAAGATCATCGCCTCCACGGGGCGCTACTCGCGCCGCGAGGTCAAGACGCTCGTGCGCGAAGGGCGCGTGCTCGTCGACGGACGCATCGCCGCGAGCCCGGAGGACAAATGCGACCCGCTCACGGCTTGCATCCGCGTAAACGGAGAAGCGCTTTTTTACCGCGAGCACACCTATGTGATGCTCCACAAGCCCGCGGGCGTGCTGTCGGCGACCGAGGACGGGCGCGGAAAAACGGTGCTCGACCTGCTCGCGCCGGAGTACCGCAGGATCGGCCTCTTCCCCGTCGGGCGGCTCGATAAGGACACGGAGGGCCTGCTGCTTTTGACCGACGACGGCGCGCTCGCGCACGACCTGCTCGCGCCGAAAAAGCACGTCGACAAGGTCTACTTTGTCCGCACCGGCGGCGCGCTCGATGACGCCGACTGCGCGGCCTTTGCCGCGGGGCTGACGCTCGGCGGCGGGCTCGCCTGCCTTCCGGCAAGGCTGCAAATTCTGAACAGCGGCGCGCAGAGCGAAGCGCTCGTCACCATCCACGAGGGAAAGTTCCACCAGATCAAGCGGATGCTCGCATCCCGCGGCAAGCCGGTCGTGTACCTAAAGCGCCTTGCCATGGGGCCGCTCACGCTGGATGAGACGCTCCCGAAGGGCGAATACCGCCTGCTCACGGCGCAGGAGATTGCCGCCCTGCGCGGCAAATAGGCAATTTGCCCAAGGGAAATAGGGTTTCTCCGGCCGGGCGCAAAGCCCGCCTTTACGAAATGTCCAAAAAATGTATCTTTTTTTGTGGAAAAAAGAAAAAAGTTCTTGCAATCGTGAAACAAAGACAGTATAATATCTTCGTCCAGTTGACAAAATGCACAAACTTCCGAATTGGTTAAGGAGGCACGGATATGTCCGGTAGGATTTTTCAGAACATCGTTTTGCAGTTTAAGGAAACGACCGATACGGTCATCGGCGTGATCGACTCGGAGGGTACGGTCATTGCCTGCACCGACCTGCCGGAGATCGGCCAGCGCTGGCCGCATCTGGTCCCGTCCATCAACGACGCCGAGGGCGCCTGCGTCGCGCTCGACGGCAAGACCTTCAAGGCGCTCGAGGGCTGGGGCGGTCAGTTCGACTTTGCGGCCTTCACCCGCGGCGAGGATGCGCTCAGTTCCACCGTCTGCCGCATGGCGACCGTCGCGCTCAACACCGCCAAGAGCTATTACGAGGAAAAGCACGACAAGACCTCGTTCGTCAAGAGCATCCTTTCCGACAACATCCTCCTGAGCGACATTTACGTGCGCGCCAAGGAGCTGCACGTCGAGGCCGAGCTCAACCGCGGCGTGTTCGTCATCCGCCGCGCGGACGAAAAGGGCGAGGCCATCGCGGTCGAGACCATCCAGAACATCTTCCCAGACCGCCAGACGAGCTTTGTCCTCTCCATGGGCGAGGACGATATCGTGCTCGTGCAGCAGCTTGGCGAGAACGCCGAGCTGCCCGACCTGGAAAAGACCGCCGCACTCATCGAGGAAACGCTGCGCGCGAACGGCGAAAGCACCGTGGTCGTGGGTATCGGCACGGTGGCCACGCACCTGCGTGATTTGGCCAAGTCCTATAAGGAAGCGCAGATGGCGATCGAGGTCGGCAAGGTCTTCGACACCGAAAAATATATCATCAGCTACGAAAATCTCGGCATCGGCCGCCTGATCTACCAGTTGCCGACCACGCTGTGCGAGATGTTCCTGCAGGAGGTCTTCAAGAAGAATCCCATCGACGCGCTCGACAAGGAGACGCTCTTCACGATCAACAAGTTCTTCGAAAACAACCTCATCCTCTCCGAAACGGCGCGCAAGCTGTTCGTCCACAGAAACACGCTCGTCTACCGTCTCGAGAAGATCAAGAAGCTCACGGGTCTCGACCTGCGCGAGTTCGACGATGCCATCACCTTCAAGGTCGCGCTCATGGTCAAAAAGTATCTCGCCTCCCGCGGCATCGAGGCGTAAACGAAACATCGCGCGCTGCGGACCTGCCCGCAGCGCGCCGCACAAAGAGAAAAAAGAGGTATCGGCCTTCCGGCCGGTACCTCTCTTTTTTATGGTCGAATCACGAAAACGCGCGATAGAGGAACGTGACGATCACGGTCGCGCCCGCGGCGGAAGCTCTGATAAGCCGATTATACAGGAGCGCGCGCAAAAAAGAAAGCCTTGCGTGTCCTTCGCAGCGCTCTGCGCTCGTGGCGGGCTGTGCTCAGCGGACCGTCAACGGCAAAAAAGTTGAAAGTTTACATAATTACCTGTTGCCATCCCGACCTTGCCGCGCTATAATAAAATAAGAAATATGCGGGATCGGGTCCGAACCTGCCGAAAATGAGGGACGAAGCATGATACGGCTGAGCAACGTTGAAAAAGAATACGAAAGCGGCACCGCCGCGCTGCGGGGCATCTCCCTGCGCATCGAGGACGGCGAGTTTGTCTTCCTTGTCGGCCCCAGCGGCAGCGGCAAGTCGACGATCATCAAGCTGCTCACCGGCGAGATCGTGCCGACGTCCGGTCAGATCGCCGTCAACGGCTTCAGCCTGACGAACATTGCCGAGCGGCAGATTCCGCTGCTGCGCCGCTCCGTCGGCATCATCTTTCAGGACTTCCGCCTCATCCCGACCATGACGGTCTACGAGAACATCGCCTTTGCGATGCACGTTACCAACATCGGCAAGAAGGACATCAAGGAGCGGGTCAACTATATGCTGGAGCTGGTGCATCTGGAGGATAAGGCAAAGGTCTACCCCGAGTTCCTCTCCGGCGGCGAGCAGCAGCGGGTGGCCGTGGCCCGCGCTCTGGCCCACAGCCCTCGTCTGGTCATCGCGGACGAGCCTACCGGCAACATCGACCCCGAGATGAGCCTTGAGATGATGGAGCTGCTGGAGCGGGTGAGCGAGATGGGCATCACAGTGCTGGTCGTCACCCACGAGCATGAGCTGGTGCGCCGATTCAACCGCCGCACCGTCACCCTGAAGAACGGCCGCATCATCTCCGACGTCCCGGCCAGCTTCGGCGAGGAGGTGCACGC
>URQY01000031.1 GCA_900550165.1 uncultured Eubacteriales bacterium | reverse complement strand
GGACATTGATTTGGAAAAAGGAGACCTTCGGGTTCAACGGCAGATCGGGCGCATCGACGGCAAAATCATTGAGATGCCGCTGAAAACGAAAAACGCCTACCGCACGTTGCCGCTGTCGGCGGATGCGATAGACGTTCTGATGCAGCAAAGAAGAAAAACGGGTAACAGCGAATGGGTGTTCCCATCGCCCACCGGAGGTCCCATGTCCCCGGACAGTGTGCTGCACATGCTGCATCGCGTTCTAAAGCGGGCAGGGCTGCCGAAGGTGCGTTTCCATGACCTGCGCCACACCTTCGCAACGCTGGCACTGCAAAACGGAGTGGACATCAAGACCGTGTCTGGCATGCTGGGGCATTTTTCAGCAGGCTTCACGCTGGACACCTACGCTCATGTAACGACCTCTGCCAAGCGTGAAGCGGCAAAGACAATGGGTAACATTCTCTCTGGCGCGGTATAGACCTTTCCGCTATCCGCTCCCGTTGGGGTCAGCGTTTGGGTCAGAAAAAATGGCAAGTAAGATATTGGGCACAAAAGTGCGGAAAAAGTCCTGATTTCGAAAGAAATCAGGACTTTCTGGTTGCGGAGGCAGGACTCGAACCTACGGCCTCCGGGTTATGAGCCCGACGAGCTACCAACTGCTCCACTCCGCGATATGAAATTAAAAAAAGACTGGTGCCGGTGACCGGACTCGAACCGGTACAGTATCGCTACCGGGGGATTTTAAGTCCCCTGTGTCTACCAATTCCACCACACCGGCAGATATCGGCAACAATTAATATACCACACCTCCCCTCCCATGTCAACACCCCTTTGCAAAAATCTTTTCGATTCTTTTTTGTTCCTTTTGACTTGTCACATTCCGTATGTTATACTGTATTAGTAAAATTATTGCTATTCTATGCTGAAACGAGGCGGACTATGCAGATCGGAACGGTAAAAATTGAATCGAGGCTCGCGCTCGCGCCGATGGCGGGCGTGACGGATGCTGCATTCCGCCAGATCTGCGCCGAGCTCGGCGCGGGCTATACCGTGACGGAGCTTGTGAGTGCCAAGGCGCTGTGCTATCACGATGCGAAGACCGCGCAGCTTCTGCGCCCGTTTCCGGGCGAAAAGCCGTTTGCCGCGCAGATCTTCGGCAGCGACGTGAACTGCATGGCCGAGGCTGCGCAGATGGCCATCGAAATCTCCGGCGCGGACATCCTGGATATCAACATGGGATGTCCCGTGGGCAAGGTCGTGAAAAACGGCGATGGCAGCGCGCTGATGCGCGACCCCGAAAAGGCTGCGCGCATCGCCGAGGCCGTCGTGCGCGCCGTCAGGGTCCCTGTCACGGTGAAGATGCGCCGCGGCTGGGACAAGGGCAGCATCAACGCCGTCGAGCTTTCCAAAATGCTGGAGGAGGTCGGTGTCAGTGCCGTCGCGGTGCATGGGCGCACGCGCGTACAGATGTACGGCGGCGAGGCCGACTGGAACACCATCCGCGACGTGAAGCAGGCCGTGAATATCCCCGTCATTGCCAACGGCGACGTCTTTTCGCCCGAGGCGGCGGTGCGCATCCTCAAATTTACGGGCGCGGACATGGCGATGATCGGCCGCGGGTGCTTCGGCAATCCGTGGCTCTTCCGGCAGTCCGCCGCCGCGCTCGACGGGCGCGATATCCCGCCGCTGCCGCCCTTTGCCGACCGGTGGGACACCGCCGTGCGCCAGGTGGAGCTCTCCGCGCGCTTCGGCACCGAGCGCGGCGCCATGCTCGAGGCGCGCCACCACCTGTGCTGGTATTTGAAGGGCGTGAGCCACGCCAACTACTATAAGGAAAAGATCGTGCAGTTGAACACGCTGGACGAATTGCACGCGCTCAGCCGCGCCATCAAGCGTGACCTGCACTGAGGAAAGGACATGAACGAAAAGGAACTTATCGCTCGCCTTCAAGCGCGGGACGAGGCCGCCTTTGAAGAACTGATCCGACAATATGAAAAAAAGGTGTATTCTCTCTGCGCCCGTATGTGCGGCAATGCCGAGGACGCCGAGGAAGCCGCGCAGGACGCGTTTCTTGCCCTTTGGCGCGGCATCGACCGTTTCCGGCAGGAATCCTCGCTTTCGACGTGGATCTACCGCCTTGCCTCCAACGCCTGCATCGACCTGATGCGCCGCAAGAAAAAGGGTGCCGGCAGCGTCTCGCTCGACGACGAGGAGCTGTTTGTCGACGCGGTGGACCCCGCCCCCCAGCCGCACGAGGAGGCCGAGCGGCGCGAGACGCAGCGCCTGCTGCAGGAGGGGCTTTTGTCGCTTCCTGCGGAATACCGCAGCATCCTGCTTCTGCGGGAGATCGAGGGGCTCAGCTATTCCGAGATATCCGCGGCGCTGGACCTGGAGCTTGGCACCGTCAAGTCGCGTATCAGCCGCGGGCGAACACTTTTGCGCAATTTTTTATCGGTAAACGGGAACTTTTTTGAAAATACTGCGTCAAAAGTTACAGAATGTAACCGAGAGGGGATGAGCGCCAAATGAAATGCTGCGAGGAGTACACCGCCGCGCTCTCTGCCTTTGCAGACGGAGAACTGAACGAAATCGAAAGAAACGAGCTTTTGGAGCACCTGGAGCACTGCGAGGCCTGCCGCGACAGGCTCTCCGAGCTGATGATCCTGCACGCGATGTTTGAAGAGCTGCCGGAGCTTGACGCGCCGGAGGGCTTTTCCGAACGCGTGCTCGACAGGCTGCACACCGAGGAACACGCCAAAAAGCGCAGCCGCCGTGCATGGCCGCGCGTACTGGCCGCCTGCTTTGCGCTCGTCGTGATCTCTGCCGCGGCACTTAATATTCTGCCGCGCGCCGGGAGCGACAAGGCCGCAAACGAAACCGTCGCCGCCGACAACGGCGGCGCCAGGGACGATGCCGCCGGCAGCGCGGCGAACGACGGCTATTCCTACACCTACGCCGCCGTGCAGAAGGACAGCGCGCTCGCTGACGAGGACCGTCTCTACGAAGGCGTGCCGGAGGACTGCAGCGCTGACCGCTCCGCCGACGCGGACGGTTATCCCACCGTTTCGCTCGATCTGCCCGAGGCGGCGGACTTCCTGCGCGAGCACGGCATGGCCGTCTACGCCGAGCAGGAGAACAGCGTGAGCTATCTCGTCGTGCCCGAGGCGGCGCGTGAGCTGGCAGACGCAATGGAACTGCCCGAAGCGGAGCGCACCGCGCTCGCTCAAGCGGAGGATATCCTGATCGTCGAGGTCGCAAAGGCCACGGCGGAGAGCAATGAGGACGCGGCGGACATCGCCGCGCAGGAAGAAGGGAACGAATGAACGATATCGGCGTGATCGGCGGCGCGGACGGCGAGACGGTCATCATGGTCTCCGGCAGCATCGCGCCGCCGATCCTGTGGAGCTTTTTCGGCGTGCTCGCGCTGATGGTGATTCTATATGTTGCTTTTTACCGGCGCTCGAAGGGCAAGGCGGTCTGCCTTGCCCTCGCGACGGTTTTCTGCGTGGCGGCGGATCAGGCCGTCAAATTCCTCGTCGTGAACACGATGACGCTCGGCCAGTCGGAGCCGCTGCTGCCGCCGCTGTTGCAGCTCACGCGCGTGCATAACTACGGCGCGGCGTGGTCGAGCTTTTCCGGCGCACGGTGGCTGCTCATCGCACTGACGGCGGCGGGGATGTGCGTGGTCGCATGGTTGCTTGTCAAGATCGTGCGCCATCCGCTCGGCCAGTGGTCGCTTGCGTGCATCCTCGGCGGCGGCATCGGCAATCTCATTGACCGCGTGCGCCTCGGCTATGTCGTCGATATGCTGGACACGATGTTCATGGATTTTCCCGTCTTCAATGTGGCAGACGTGTTCGTCGTGTGCGGCACGATCTGCGCACTCATTTACTACCTCACCTTTTACGGAAAATACGACGAGAAACACCGGGAGAACAAAACCGATGGAACCGATCCTGCTGCAAACAAGTGAAGAAGACGCCGGTATGCGGCTGGACGCTTTTCTCGCCCGCTCGCTTGAAGGGCTGACGCGCTCGGCGGCGGCGAAAGCCATCGAAGAAGGGCGCGTGCTCGTAAATGGCAAAGCCGCGAGCAAGAGCTGTAAGCTCACAGGGGGCGAAACCATCGAGTTCACCCCCGAGGAGCCCGCCCCCATCGACGCCGTCCCGCAGGATATCCCGCTGGATGTTGTCTACGAGGATGACGATGTCATCGTCGTCAACAAGCCGAGCGGACTTGTCGTCCATCCCGCGCCGGGCCATCCGGACGGAACGCTTGTGAACGCGCTTCTCTATCACTGCGGCGACAGCTTATCCGGCGTTGGCGGCGCGCTGCGCCCGGGTATCGTGCACCGCATCGACCGCGACACGAGCGGGCTCATCATTGCGGCGAAAAACGACTATGCGCACCAGTTCCTCTCCGCCCAGCTCGCCGATCATACGCTCGCGCGCACGTATGAGTGCATCGTCGTGGGGAATCTGCGCGAGGACAGCGGAACGGTCGATGCGCCCATCGCGCGCGACAGCCGCGACCGCAAGCGCATGGCCGTCGTTCCCGGCGGACGGCGCGCGGTGACGCACTGGGAGGTCCTCACCCGCTGCCCCGGCTACACGCACGTGAGATGCCGGCTCGAAACCGGCCGCACGCATCAGATCCGCGTGCACATGGCCTATCTCGGTCATCCGATCCTGGGCGACACGGTCTACGGCGCGAAAAAGGCTGTTCCGGGGCTCACCGGCCAGTGCCTGCACGCCGTCGGGCTGCAATTCATCCACCCGCGGACAAAGGAGCTCATCTCGCTGTCCTGTCCGCTGCCCGAGGAATTCACCGCCATGCTGCGCAAAATCGACCGATAACCGAAACCGCAACGGCGGAAGCTGCCGCTTCCGCCGCATTTTTTGAGAGAAATACAGGTGAACAATGTGAAAGAGCTGCAAACGATCGAGGAGACCCTCCGGTATCTGCAATTCGACAACTGGGAGCAGAGCGCGCCGGGACTTGCGCGCTCGTATGAGCTGCTGGGCCTGCTCGGTGACCCGCAGAAGAAGCTGAAATTCGTCCACATCGCGGGCACGAACGGCAAGGGCAGCACCGCCGCTATGCTCGCCTCCGTGCTGCAAAGCGCGGGGTATCGCACGGGGCTCTACACCTCGCCGCACCTGCTGCGCTTCCATGAGCGGATGCGCGTGAACGGGAAGGAGATCGACGACACATCCCTCATTTCGCTCACCAACGCCGTGCGGAATGCCGCAGAGCGCATGAGCGAGATGCCCACGGGCTTTGAGATCATGACCGCTATCGCGTTCCTGTATTTTGTGCAGGAGCGGTGCGACATCGTCTCGCTCGAGGTCGGCCTCGGCGGGCGCATGGATTCGACGAATGTCATCCCCGCGCCGGAGGTCTGCGTCGTGGCGAACATCGGTCTGGAGCACACGGCCATTCTGGGCGACACCGTGGAAAAGATCGCCGCGGAAAAGTGCGGCATCATCAAGCGCGGCTCGCACGCCGTGCTCTTCGGCCAGAGCGAGGGCGTGGAGAACGTCGCGCGCGAAAAGTGCGCGCAGGAGGGCGTCCCCCTCACCGTCACCGCGCGCCAAAAGCTCGAGCGCATCACTTCCTCGCTCGACGGGCAGGTCTTCCGTTATCGCGGCCGCGGACCGTATCATCTGCGGCTCCTCGGTGAGTACCAGCTCTTGAACGCGCTGACGGTCATCGATGTGTGCAGCGCGCTGCGTTCACGCGGCTGGGACAAGCTCACAGACGCAGCCATTGATACGGGACTTTCTATCGCGCAGTGGCCCGGGCGACTGGAGCTTTTGCGCCGCAGGCCGGACTTCATCGTCGACGGCGCGCACAATCCCCAGTGTGTCGACGCGCTGATGGATTCGCTCGCCGCGCTCTACGGCAGCAAAAAGCTCATCTTCCTCACCGGCGTGCTGCGCGACAAGGACTGGCAGCAGATGCTCCGCCGCGCGCTTCCGCTTGCCAAGGCGTTTGTCGTCATCACGCCGCCTTCTGCCCGCGCACTCGATGAAAACGAGCTCGCCGCGTGGCTGAACGCACAGGGCGTGCAGGCCGTCCCCGCCAAGGATACCGACGACGGCGTCCGCCGCGCGCTTGCACTGGCGGATGAAGACGACGCCATCTGCTCCTGGGGTTCGCTCTACTTCACCGGCGAGGTCCGCCGCGTTTTAACAGAACAGTAAATCCCGAAAGCCGCTGCGAAACTCCGCAGCGGCCGTCTTTACGATTTTCACCCGGCAAACTTTCGCGTCCGCAGACGCGAAATGATCTTGATCGTAAATTCTGACGACATGTGCGTCAGAATTTACACTTCTCACGAAGCGAAGTGTACGCGCCTTTGGCGCGTGCATGCAGCGAAGTGCAATCCCCCTAAAATCAAAGGAGTCCCATCCATCGGATGGGACTCCTTTGATTTTAGCTAAGGTAATTGAGCGGATTCACATACGTGCCGTTTCTCTGGATGCCGAAGTGACAGTGGACACCGCTGGCAACACCGCTGCGGCCTGCCTTGGCGATCTGCTGGCCCTTGTAAACCGTCTGTCCCGCAGAGACGAGAAGCGAGGAATTGTGCTCGTAATACGTCACATAGCCGTTGTTGTGGTCGATGATGACAACATAGCCCATCGCGCCCTTATAGCCCGCGTAGGTCACGCGGCCGCCGTCGGCGGCGTAGATCGGCGTACCGCGCGCGCAGGCAATGTCAATGCCCTTGTGGTTGCTCGTCGCGCCGCGGATGCCCGTGTTGCGGTAGCCGAAGTACGATGTGATGCGGCCCGAGCACGGCCAGCGGAAGCTGCCGGTGGGATACCAAGTGGGGCGCACCTTTGTGCCGCGGGCGCGCGTTTCGGCCACGGGGTCGGTCAGCGTGACGGAGGAGATGACCGTGCGCTCCTGCTCTTCTCCGTTGACATACGTGACGTCGGCCACGATATCGGCCGAGCCGTAGGTGCCCTTGGAGATGACGCGCTCATCGCCCTGATACATGGACGAATCGTTCACGTAATTCACATCGTAGTTGATATCTTCGATATAATTCTGCCGTTCGGTGACCTTGACGGTCAGATACGGCACGGCGTTTGAGAGCGTCAGCGCATCGCCGATGTGGATGCGGTTGATGTCGTAGCCGGGGTTCAGCGCTTCCAGCTCCGCGGCGGTCATACCGTTGTTGTTCGCGATCTGGCCCCAAGTATCGCCCTTGACGACGGTGTAGGTCACCTCGCCGGCCTTGGTGGAGTTCAGCAGCTCCGCGATCGTGCCGAGATTCATCACGCTCTCGGTCGGGACATAGCCCTCCGCAATGCGGACATTTTCGACAAAGTCGACCGTCAGCGTATCGGCGGAGACATACATCTGCTTGATCTGCTCGAGCAACTCGTCCAGCGCACCGGCATACTGCGTCGAGCCGACAAGCTCATCGTCGATATAGAGCGAGTAGCCATAGGTCACCTGCCCAAGCTCTTCGGCAAGGTCCTGCTCGAAGGTGGTCGTGTCCGTCACATCGCTGCGCCGCACAAAGGCGGTAGAATAGTGAATGGCGTCCTTTGCGATCTCATAGCTCTTGCCGAGCGTCTCGGTCGTGACGCTCTCGAGCTTGGCCGCAGCCTTGCGTGCCTGCGACGCGCTGGCGACCGTGTCGACCACATTGCCGTTGTACTCCACCGTTGTGCCCAGCGTGTAGAAGGAAAAGAAGATCGCGACCGCAGCCACAACCGCCGCGCCGCCGATAAAATAGAACGGGTTGACGCGCCGTGCGCGGCGGCGCCAGCGGTCCGCGTGCGTACCGGCAGCATGGTTGCGCTGGCGGCGGCGCACCTGCAGCTTCTCGTGCAGCAGCGCGTGCCACATCGGGAACATCCCGCCAATGACGAGAAAGACCTGCACCAGAAAGCGGTTGGATTCGGGGAAGTTGCGCGCCTTGCTCTCGCGCATCACCGTGCGGGCGCGCGGCCCGATGCGGCGGATGCGCTGCCCCAGCGTTGTGAAAAAGAGGGCCGCGTGTGCAAGGAACGCTCGCAGCCATTCGGATATTCCGTGCCCGCCGCCCCGCTTCGGGGAGGATGACCGCTGCGTCCGCTCACGGCGGCGCGTCGTCGATGCGCTGCTGCGCTGAGGGGTCGGTCGTTTTTGCTCTGACATATCAAAACTCCTTAGAGAGGGTACAAAAATAAAAAGTTACAAATTGTAACCATCACTTAGTATATCGTTTTTTGAGGGCTCCGTCAAGCTTTTTAGGGAAATGATACTGCTAATATGTTGTGAGAGTTTGGAAATTTTGTAAACTTTTGCAGGAATTTTCCGGTATTTTTCCTTGAGACGGTGAAAAAGTGGGTGTATACTATATCCGTAAATCTGTGCCGCTTTATCGGTACATCATATATCAGGAGGAATCACCATGTTTGCGAAACTGATCGCTACGCTGAAGCAGAGTCCCAAGACCATTGTTTTCACCGAGGGCACCGATCCCCGTATTCTGGAGGCAAGCGCGCGCCTGCTGTCCGGTAACTTCTTAAAGCCCGTGCTCGTCGGCAACCCCGATGAGATCGCCGCCGCAGCCGAGGACGTCGGCTTCAACATCCGCGGCGCCGAGATCATCGACCCCGAAAACTACGAGGGCATGGACGAGATGGTCGACAAGATGGTCGAGCTGCGCAAGGGCAAGATGACCGCCGACGAGTGCCGCGCCGCGCTCAAAAAGAGCAACTACTTCGGCACCATGCTCGTCAAGATGGGCAAGGCCGACTGTCTGCTCGGCGGCGCCACCTATTCCACGGCCGACACGGTCCGTCCCGCGCTGCAGCTCATCAAGACCAAGCCCGGCAACAAGATCGTCTCTTCCTGCTTTATCATGGTCCGTCCCGCCGCTTCCGGCGAGAACGAGGTGCTCGCCATGGCCGACTGCGCCATCAACATCAAGCCCAATGAGGACGAGCTTGTTGAGATTTGCAAGGAGACCGTCAACTGCGCCAAGATCTTCGGCGTTGACCCGAAGGTCGCCTTCCTGAGCTACTCCACCCTCGGCTCCGGCAAGGGCGAGGATGTCGACAAGATGCGCAACGCCTGCGCCAAGGCCAAGGAGCTCATGCCCGAGACCCCGATCGGCGGCGAGTTCCAGTTCGACGCGGCCGTTTCCCCGGCCGTCGCCAAGACCAAGCACATCACCGACGGCGTCGGCGGCCACGCCAACACCTTCATCTTCCCCGACATCAACGCCGGCAACATCGGCTACAAGATCGCGCAGCGCCTGGGCTCCTTCGATGCCTACGGCCCGATCCTGCTGGGTCTGAATGCGCCAATCAACGACCTCTCCCGCGGCTGCAACGCCCAGGAGGTCTACTCCATGGCCATCATCACCGCAGCGCTTGCCTGAGCATTTCCCGGATGACAGAAGGCGGCTCTCCGATCGGAGAGCCGCCTTTTTTGCAGCGCAGCCGTCATTTCAGCGCGGCAGCGCGTGATTTTCTGCATCAGAAGATGCTTCAAATGTTTCAAATGTATGGAATATCTGGATAAATTAAACAAATGTTTTTCTTTGATTTTGGCTGTTCTGCACATATTTGCACAACAAAGTTCAGTCACCTTTTTCCCGGAAAAAGGAAGACAAAAAATTCCTTCATGATATAATGAGCTTGTTAAGGCGGGGTGCGTGCAGCCCCGCAAAAATTTACGAACACATCTTCGTGGAGGGTTATCACTATGGCTATCAAAGTGGGCATCAACGGCTTCGGCCGCATCGGTCGTGTCGTGCTGCGCATCATGTCGGAGCGTCCCGAGCAGTTTGACATCTGCGGCATCAACCTGCGCAAGGCGGACCTCGACTATATGGTCTATCTCGTCAAGTACGACTCCGTGTTCCGCCAGTTCAACGGCACGGTCGAGCACGACGAGGAAAATCTCATCCTGAACGGTCACAAGATCCATGTTTTCAGCGAGTCCGACGCCTCTCAGATCAAATGGGCCGACTGCGGCGCGGAGTACATCATCGAGTCCACCGGCGTTTACAATACCACCGAGAAGGCCTCCGCCCACTTTGCCGGCGGCGCGAAAAAGGTCATCCTGACCGCGCCCGCCAAGGATGAGGCCACCCCCACGTTCGTCATGGGCGTCAACCACGAGCTGCTGCGCCCCGAGATGAAGGTCGTTTCCAACGCCTCCTGCACCACCAACTGTTTAGCGCCCCTTGCCAAGGTCATCAACGACGAATTCGGCATCGAGCAGGCGCTCATGTCCACCATCCATGCCTCCACATCCAAGCAGAAGACGGTCGACGCCCGCGGCGGCAGCGACTGGCGCACGGGCCGTTCGGTCTACAACAACATCATCCCCTCCTCCACGGGCGCTGCCAAGGCCGTCGGCAAGGTCATCCCCGAGCTCAAGGGCAAGATGACCGGCATGAGCTTCCGCGTTCCCACGGCCGACGTTTCCGTCGTTGACCTGACCGCGCAGCTCAAGAAGAAGACCTCCTATGAGGAGATCTGCGAGGCCATCCACCGCGCGAGCGAGGGCTCGCTCAAGGGCATCCTTGCCTACACCCGCGACCAGATCGTCTCGCAGGACCTTGTCGGCAATCCGCACCCGAGCATCTTCGACGAGACCGCCGGCATCATGCTCGACGATGACTTCGTCAAGCTGATCTCCTGGTACGACAATGAGTGGGGCTATTCCAACATGGTCGTGCGCCTGCTGGAGCACATGGCCAACATCGACAAATAAAAAGGAAAGGGATGCAGAGCATCCCTTTCCTTTTTATTTAGGCAGGATCGCAGTCCGCGGCACCTCTCAGGTTTTCCCCTTTTCGTCCTTCGGCGCTTCCGCGCCGGAGGGGGCTTTTTCCCCATTTTCCGCCGCTTTTGCGTCGATCTCGGCAGCCGTGACGTCATCCTCCATGCCGCGGGCGTGAAGCACATCATCGCGCGTGAGCGTCATGAGATCGTCCTTCGTGAAGCTCTCCAGCTTTGCCAAACGGTTGGCCTGCGCGGTCAGGATCTGCTCGAAGAGGTTGCGCACGCCGCGCGCGTTGCCGAACGTGATGCCGTCGGCGTTCTCATCGTAGATAAAGTCCTTCACGTCCTGCTCGGCATCGGGAGAGAGGGTGTACTGCGACTTGCGGCACTGCATTTTGAAAATTTCGAGCATCTCATCAAGGGAATAGTCATCAAAGTGCAGATAGCGGTTGAAACGGGACTCAAGGCCCGGATTCGAGTGGATGAATTTCTCCATCAGGCCGTCGTAGCCTGCGACGATCACCACAAGGTCGTCGCGGCGGTCCTCCATCGCCTTGAGGAGCGTGTCGATGGCCTCCTGACCGAAGTCGTTGTCGCCCTTGCCGTTGAGGGCGTAGGCCTCGTCGATAAACAGCACGCCGCCGAGCGCCTTTTCGATGACCTTGCTCGTCTTGATGGCCGTCTGGCCGACGTAGCCGGCAACGAGCCCGCTGCGGTCGACCTCGACGAGCTGCCCCTTCGACAGGATGCCGAGCGAACGGTAGACGCGCGCCATCAGCCGCGCGATCATCGTCTTGCCCGTGCCCGGGTTGCCGGTGAAGACCATGTGGAGCGAAAAATCCGCGTTCGGCAGCCCCGCCTCTTCGCGCCGCTTGAAGACGGTCGCCATGTTGATGAGGTTATTCACCTCGCGCTTGACCTCGCCAAGGCCGATGTAGCCGTCGAGCTCCTTTTTGAGATCCTCGATCTTTTCCGGCGGAGGAAGGGGCTCGTCCTCTTCCTTTTTTTCCTCTGCGCCGGCGGAAGCGACGGATTTGCCCGGCTTTGCGCCGTCTGCGCCCTTCGGCGCAGCGGGCTTCGGCGCGCGTTCCTTCGGTGCGGCGCCCTTCGGCGCGTCCGGCGTCAGCGGCGCGCCCCAGAAGTCGCTGCCCATGCGGTTTAAGTTGTTCTGCGTCATCGTGCGGATAACGTCAAGCTGCTGGAGGATGATCTCGTCCTTTTTATCCATGTTCGTTCTCTCCCTTCGTTCCGTAGGGCGTGTGCGCCATCGCGCGGAACAGAAATGCGGTGATCAGGCCGCTGAGCGCGCCTGTGAAGAGCGACACCAGCAGCAAAAACGGCAGATAATAGAGCGGCGCAGCCGAACCCAGCGTGATGAGCGCGGCGCAGACCTGCCCGCAGTTGTGCGCCACCGCACCTGCGATCGAAACGCCGAAGATGCTGAGCCTTTTCGCATTGCTGAGCAGCGCCATCACAAAGAGCGCAGACAGCCCGCCGAACAGCGAAAAGAGCAGTGCCGAGGCGTTGCCCGCAAACAGCGCGCCGAGCGTGCAGCGCACGAGCAGGATACAGAGTGCGCTCGGAAAGCCGAGGGCATAGAGCGCATAGAGCGTGACGATATTCGCCAATCCGAGTTTGACGCCCGGCAGCGGCACAAGCAGCGCCAGCGGAAAAAACGCTTCCATATACGAGAGCGCCAGCGCCAGCGCAGACAGCACCGCGCAGAGCGTGAGCTGCGTTGTCGTGATCTTCATGCCCTCACCCCGCGATCAGATCATAGTCGGCTGCCGCGCCCTCGAGCGTGACGGCTATGCGGGCCGGCAGGCATACGACGCTCTGTCCCGCGCGCGAGATCGCGCCGGAATGGACGCAGTCCTGATTCGGGCAGTCGCTTTCGCTCACGCGCACCGCGCCGTTTTCCGCAGCGACAGTGAGCGTGTAGCCGCGGCTTTCATACGTGCCGCCGGTGTAGGCGCTCAGCGCGCAGCGCTCGACGGTCTCGCCGTCGACGGTGACTTCTACCGTCAGCTCGCCCGCAGCTTTCGCCGCAAAGTACGGCCTTGCGGCCAGCAAAAGCGCGAGCAGCAGCACCGCAAGCACGACGAGCGCATCCCACCTTGTGGGCTTCAGCTCAGGCGAGCGCTTCATATGTGTACCCGCTTTCGTCATTCGGCGTGAAGGCATCGGCAAGGCCGCCCGTATAGAGCACGCGGTCGTCGTCGGTGACTAAGATGAGTTCAAAATCCGTTCCCTGCGCGGAAAGAGCATTGCGCAGCGCGAGCGCGCCGTCGGCGCCGAGGACGAAGCACGCCGTTGAAAGTGCATCTGCCCACGCGCCGTTTTCGCACAGCACGGTCACGCTGACGAGCCCGCTTTCCGTGGGGCAGCCGGTCTTGGGGTCGAGGATATGGTGATATCGCACGCCGTTTTCTTCAAAATAGCGCTCGTACACGCCGGAGGTCACGATGAACTTGTCCGCCGCCGACACGACGCCAAGGTAGCTCTCTGTGTCTGCCGGGTCCTTGACGGCGATGCGCCAGTCGGTGCCGTCGCTCTTCCGCCCCATGACGAACACATCGCCGCCGAGGTCGAGCGTTGCGGAGGTGACGCCCTCTTTTTCAAGCTGCGCGCGCAGCACGTCGGCCGCGTAGCCCTTGGCGATGCCGCCGAGATCAAGCTGTGTGCCGTCTGACAGCGCAACCGAATAGCCGTCCGCCGTTTTTTCGAGCGCGACCTTGTCGCGCCCCGTGCGGGCGAGCAGCGCTGCCAGTTCATCCGCAGACGGCACGCGGTGTAAGTCCTTCGTAAAGCCCCAGGCGTCGAGCACGGGAGCGAGCGTCGGGTCAAAGGCGCCGTTCGTCGCGTCGGAAATGGTAAGCGCCGCTTCGATGAGCGCGGGCAATGCGTCGTCCGCGCCGTATATGACCGTCTCTCCGTTTGCCGCGTTGAGGGCATAGAGCTCGCTGCCCTCCGCCGTGCGCGAGAGGACAGATTCATCCAGCGTATGCAGTTCCTGCTCCGCGCTTTCCAGCGCGGCAGCGGCATTTTCGCCGTAAACCGTCAGGTTCATCACCGTGTCCATGGCGTACACCGTGCGCGTCTCGCTCTGCACCGTCGCTTTCTCGCCGCAGCCGACAAGAGACAGCGCAAAAACGGTCAGCAGCAGGGCGGTAAGTTGTCTTTTCATAGCTTCTCCTGAGAAAATAATAAATCAAGTATATTGTACCTGTGACAATGCGGTCTGTCAAAGCAAAAAAGAGGCGGCGGGCAAATTTCAGCCCGACGCTATCGCTAAATCTGCGTTTAGCCTTGCGAAAGCGGCGCACGTCCTGTATAATAAAGCGATTTTAGCCGCCGTGTATCGAAAAGGAGCCCGCCATGCTGTTTTGGAAGAAGAAAAAAGCCCCATTCGTTCAGTCCACCACCTCCGCCTGGAAGGAGCAGTGGCGCGAGATCGTGCCGCCGGAGTGCCGCAACGTTCCCATCACCGAGGGTGGCCGGACCGTCACGGCCTATGTGCAGATCAATCATTTCGTGATGATGCTGCAGGACGGGCTCCTCATGAAGGAGGATTTTTTCGATGTTTGCTCGCATTTCCAGCGCGCGGGCTATCACGTCATCTGGCTCATGCGCTGCACGCAGGACATTGAGAACGGCTATCTGAAGATCAAAAAGCAGAAGGACAACAAGTGCCTCTGGAAATGGCGCAAACCAACGACAAACTTTGGCCGCTGGACGAGCGATAACCGCTATGTGACCATTCTGCTGCAATACAAGCCTGCGCCCGACGGTCCGCTCGAGCACTGCCATGATGAGATCCTGCAGCGCGTCCAGTGGGCCGAGAGCTCGGACAATACGCAGATGGTGCCCTCGCGCACGGAATTTGCCACCATCGGCGTCCCCGGCACCCCGGCCGAGCTTGCCAACTGGTTGCGCGGGGGCTTCATGTCGTCAGAACTGTAAGGCGGCGCGGGAGGAGGACGGTGCGCCGTTCCCCTTTCCGCGCTTTTTCTGTCCAATCGGGAACTTTTCCCCCTCCCCGCCCGTCTATTATCATAACGACACAGAAAGTGAGGACTCCGCCATGAAACGACTTACTTCCCTTCTTCTCTGCGCATTGATGGTGCTGGCGCTCGCGGGCTGCGGTGCGAAGTCCGCGCCCGCCGAGCCGCCGGAGCTGACGGTGACGAACGCGCAGGGCGCGAGCATCACCGCGCGCAGCGGCAGCTACGACTGGGACTATGATGCCGGCGGCCAACGCATGGGCGCGATCGCCTGCGGCGCGCACCCGCTGGACGAAAACTGCCGGGACATCACACCGATCCTTGAAATGCCCATCGCGGTGTCGGCGTCCTTCCATTATACCGTAACGCTTTCCTTCGGCGACTGTGCGCCCGATTCCGTCATCCTGCGCTGCTGGAACGAGCAGTGCTGGGGCGACACACAGGCAAAGGCCGAAAAGCTGAGCGTGCAGCGGCAGGACGACGGAACGTACACCGCTGAATTGCTCCCGAGCGTCGGTATCTTCGAGGTGGACGCGCAGTGGGACGCGGAGGATTACTGCGGCAGGGCGTTCTACTCCTTCTGCACGAAGGCAAAGGGCAGCGAAGCGCTGCACACAGGCGCGGTGCTCAGCATCGGTGAGAGCGAGGACATCCGCAAGATCGACATTTCGTGGCGCGGCGGCGGCGTGAACATCTATGCCGCCGAGCAGAGCGCACAGATCAGCGTGAAGGAGGAATCCGCCGCCGCGCTCGCCGAAAGCGAGAAGATGGTCTGCACGATCGACGGCGACACGCTGCGCATCCGCTTCCTCGGCGACGCCTACCGCGGCAGCTACGATGGGGAAAAGTATCTCGATGTGGGACTTCCGGCGGAGCTGGTCAGCGCCGGTCACTTTGAGAAGATCGAAGTCGAAACGACGGACGCTTACATTTATGTAAGCGCGGACGTTTCCGGCGAGATCGACCTTTCGACCGTCGGCGGCGACGCGCGCGTGATGTGCGCAAGCTGCCCCGCGGTCGAGATCGAAACGGTGAGCGGCAGCGTGGGCCTCGTGGACGGCACATGGGGAATGGTCGAACTTTCGACTGTTTCCGGTACCATCGAGCTTGCGGGCGAGGCGGAAAATGTCGAGATCGAAACGACAAGCGGCAAGGTGGATATCGCCGGCGCGCTCGGCACGCTGGACGCCGAAAGCGTCAGCGGCGATCTCATTCTCTCCCTCGACCGCGCGCTGCGCCTCGACGCCGAAACGATAAGCGGCAGCATCTATCTGACGCTCCCGGCGCAGGACGGCTTCACCCTCGACTACGAAACGGAAAAGGGCTCCTTCGACTCCGCGCTCGCCGAGCGCGAGGGCACGCTCATCGCCTGCGGCGACCGCGAAACGCACTACACCGTACCCGCGCTCGAGGGCGGCGAGATGAGCGAGCTGGAAATTTCGACGGTCAGCGGCACGCTGACGATCAAAGCTTCCCCCTCCGGCAGCAACTAAAGCGCAAAAAAGAGAGCGGCCGTGCCGCTCTCTTTTTTTGCTCAATTTTTCTTTTCGTCGATCGCAAGCCACGTCTGGTCAAAACCGTAGGGAAGAAGCTCGCGGATCGAAAGATGCTTCTCCTCGCCGTTTTTGTTCAGGCACACGACCTCCATCCCGGGGCCGAACTCGTAGAGCACCTGGCGGCACGCGCCGCAGGGATAACAGTAGTCGTCGCTGCGCCCCGCGATAACGATGCGCTTGAATTTTCGGTGTCCCTCGCTCACGGCCTTGAATGCCGCGGTGCGCTCGGCGCAGTTTGTCAGCCCGTAGCTCGAATTTTCGATGTTGCAGCCGGTGAAGACCGCGCCGTCCTCGCATTCAAGCGCCGCGCCGACGGGAAAATGGGAATACGGCACATAGGCCATCTCCAGCATGGCGACGGCCTTTGCTTTCAGCTCTTCCAAAGTTGCCATCAAAATCGCCTCCTCACCAGTCTACGCCGAGGTCGGGACGAACAGACGTGTCCATGATGTCTTCGGCGTTATAGAATTGCAGGTAGCGGCTGCGCGCGTGGCGCAGCGTGGTGCCGTCCGGATGCAGACGGTCGCAGATGACGGCGGAAATATCCTCCTTGACATAGCTGAACGAGCTGGTGCCGACGCTCGCGAACACGCGGAAGCCCTGGCTTTGCAGGTACCGAAAGCGTTCGCCGGTCTGATGCCAGTCGTCGCCGTCGGGACGGCCGCCGTGCGGATAGAACAGGATCTGCGTCGGGCCGACGAGCGAGCCGACCTCGTCCGCCCAGCGCTCGGTGTCGTTGATGACGGTCTGGAGCGGCTTGGTGTCGAGGCGGATGTGGCCCCAGGTGTGGCTGCCGAAGGTCCAGCCCGTCTCCTTGAGGCGCTCGATGACGGGCTTGACCGCCTCGATCTCGCTCGCGCGGTAGGCGTCGAACGCGGGGCGGTCGGGCGAATCGGCCGCGATGTCGCGGTCATCCTGCGTGCGGTAGCCGAGGATACCCTGATAACCCGTCAGCGAGAAGATGGCCTTCGCGCCGTTCAGCGAAAAATCGGGGTGCTCGTAGACGAACTGGTCCAGAATCGGTGTCGCGTCGAGCTCCTTCGTCAAAAACGTTTCGTTCGTGTAGGGATTCGTGCACTGCGCCCAGATCTCGCCGTCCTCGCCCACGACGAGCTTGCTCGTGAAGCCCTCGTCGAGCATATAGGGGTAGTAGTTCACGTCGTCAAAGCTGATGACGAGCGGCTTTTTGCCCTCGGGCAGCATGAGGGTGTTGCGCACCATATGCGTGCCGGACTCGTCCGTCACCTCGCTCCACACGTCCTCCATCGCAACGAGGATGTAGCCGCGCTCGTACACGGACTGCAAAATTTTGTTGTATTCGTCGACCGTGACCATCCAGTCGTCCAGCCCGTAGCGCTGGTCCTGGCTGGCGTTGCAGTCGTGGAAGGCCCACTGCGGATATGCGATGATCGGATGGAAAAAGAGGTGCTCCACCACCTGATCGGGGCCCCACGCCTGCGTGAGCTGATCCTCCGACCAGTAATTGCGCACGGCGTCGTAGGGGTCGGTGTTCGGGTCGGATGTATCGCCGCCGTCCGCCGGCGCTTCCGCGTCGGTGTTCGGGTCGTCGGGGGCGGTTTCGTCGGCTTTGCTGCCGCAGGCGGTCAGCAGCGACAGCACCATGAGCGCGCTGAGCAGCAGCGCCAAAAAACGTTTCATGTCAAATCTCCTTCTCTCAAAGCTACGCGGCTATTATAGCAGAGTTCACTTCTTTTGACTACGCTTTTCGCGGTTTTGTTCCCATTTGTAACTATTTGGCGGCAAGAATTGACAAACTCCGCCCCTTCGGATAGAATGTAACCAAGGCGCTGCACAACGGCAGGCGGTTGGTCACACTCCCCGAAAGGGGGTGACGAAATGCGAATTACGTTCCATATCAAGCAGTTTACTGTGACGATTATCGTAAAAAGCAGAAACCGCCACTCGGCCAAGTGACGGTTTCTATATTCTTTTTAGAAATCTGACAAACCGGGACTAACCGCTTGTCGCAGCGTCCCTTTTATTCTTATTATAAGCTAAATCGGCGGCTTGTCAAGCGCGGAAAAATTTTTTCCGCGTTGTACCGGTTCGTCTCACTTTCGCTGCCTTACAGCCTAAAGCTGTAAGGCAAATTTTTTGCCCTGCGAGACTGAAAAGGAGAAGAGAACATGAAAAAAACGACAAATTACAAGCTCCCCCGGTGGGAAAAGGACGATTTCGTCAAGATGGACGACTTCAACGCCGCGTTTGAGACGATCGACGAAACGCTGAAGGCGGGCGCGGACGCGGTAGCGGACGAAGCCGCCGCCCGCGAGACGGCTGTGACGGCACTGCAAGCGGGCGGTACGCTTTGCCGTATCGCGTGCGGCTCTTATGTCGGCAGCGGCACCATGGGCCCGACAAAGCCGGTCAGCCTGACCTGTCCGTTTCAGCCGCTGCTGGTCGTCGTCCAGAGCACGGAACAGACCGCAAAGGCTGAGAAAGCATTGTTTTTGCTGCGTGGACTGGCACAGGCCTCAAGCTGCATCGGCAGCAACTATCACCTTGATGTGACCTGGGCCGACAACGGCGTCAGTTGGACCTTTGCCGACCAGTACAACAGCTACGCCGCGCAGATTCAGATGAACACAGCCGGTGTGACCTATCACTATGTGATCGTGGGCTGCTGAATAGTGCGGTGAAGATAAAAAGCAGCCCCGAGCTTTCGCTCGGGGCTGCTTTTTCGTTTAGCTGGTAGCAATAACCGCAATAACTAATTAGTTGATGGTCAGAGTACCGTCGCCCTTGACCGTGATGGTCCAGTGCTGGGTGTCACCGTTCATCACAGCGGTAACGTTAGCGTCGCCGGTAACAGCAACATTGCCGGTAGCAACGAGGTTCAGGACATCGCCGACATTGGCAGTGAAGGAACCGGTAACAGTCTTGCCATTGACGATCACCTGATAGGAAGAGTTGTTGGTGACCGTAACAGTAGCCGCATCCTTGGAAACAGCAACATTGATGTTGGTGTTTGCAGTAATACCGGTTGCCTTGAACGTAGCGGTGACAGAGCCATCCGCGTTTTTAGTAGCGGTGAGCAGCGTAGCATTCGTAACTGCAACGTGGTAACCGGCATCCACCACAACGGTGAACTCAAAGCTACCGCCGTTGGCAACAGGGCCGTAAGCGGGAGCGACGCTCGCGTGAGCGGTCTCGCCGGTCTTGGTCACATTGACATCCCACACAGTGTTGGAAGCGATGTAGATGTACAGGACATCGTTGTTGTTGGAAGTGGTGTAGATGACATACACGGGCTTGCCAGCAACAGCCAGATCGTCAAGCGTGCCGCCGACAACGACGGTAGTCTTGGTGACGTTGTAAGCCTTAGAAGCAGAAGCGTCATACAGTGCATCCTTGGTTGCAGTCACATCGTTACCGAGGTAGAGTGCAACATAAGGAGCAGCGGTCTTTTCAGTAGTACCGACTTCCTCAGCCTTGACAGCATAGCCATTCTGATAGTCAATCTTGAAGAGCTTGCCAACACCTTCGGTGATCGGCTTGATAACATCATTATAGTTTGCGGGCAGGACCTTGAGCGTGCTCACAGAGCCATCCATCTGGAGGCCATAGGTGAACTCATAGTACTGGACACCACCAAGGGTCTTCAACTGCGCACTGTAGTTGTTGCCCTGAGCAAAGACAAATGCAGTGGTGTTGTCATTGGCGGTACCATACAGATAGACATAGTCAGCGTAGACACTGTTAGCATCGAGCTTGACATAGTCGACAGTGGCATCGGTATACTTGCCAATGTTGTTGAAGCCAGCAACGGAAGTATAGGTATAGTTGCCAGCGGTACCGGTGCGGACCAGATAGACCGTGCCGCTGTTGGTGTTGACACTGCTGTTACCGCTAATGGCGGAAACGCCGGTGGTGACATTGGCCGAAGAAATCTCGTTCATGACCTTATAAGCGGCGACAGTGCCATCGGACAGAGCCTCGAACTGGAACATATGACCCGCAATGAACTTGTGACCAGCATTGGCAACAGAGGTCTCATTGATGTAGGCGCTGATAGAAACAGCGATTTCACCAGTGGCAGTAGTGCTCTGAGGCTTGCGAGCGCTCATAGCAGCAGCCGCAGTCTCGTCAGCACTGACAGGAACGTAACCGAGATTGCCGATGCCAACACCGTCATCGTCGATCAGAGACAGGGTAACAGTATCCTTGTTACCATCCATATAGACGAGTTCGGCCTTAGCAACGCCGGAGCCATTGCTATCGGGGAGCCACCACATCTTGGAGATAACACCGTAGTTATACTGGGTGCTGATATCAACCGCACCAATCAGGTTGCCATAGGAGTCAAAGAGCCAAGTGTGCTTAGCAGTCTGCTTATCAGCCTGATCGAGGTAGAAGCGGCTGTTGTCACTGTAGACAGTGCCATCAACGGTGTGCTGAGCAGCGTTAAACCAAACGACACTCTGGGCACCCTCGATGGAGGTAGCCTTGCCGAGGACTTCGGCGTACTGCTTTTCATTGTTCAGAACGCGAGTGGTAGCTTCATTAGTATAAGCATTGACAAGAACGAAATCACCCTTGACATACTCATAGTTGGTAGCACCGTTCTTCAGAACGACAGCCGTACCAGTGGTAGCATCGGCGGTCTTCTGATCATACACATTCAGGTAAAGCTTAGCCTCAGTCTTGAGATGACCGGCAATGTCATAGGTGGCATTCTCGACCTTGGTGACCTTAGCAAGGAAGGTGTCGATCACAACAATGGTATCCTCATAAACCTCAACCAGAGTGCCCTGTGCACCAATCTTGGTGTTGGTGTTCAGCGGGTTGATGTAGCTGGTCTTGGGGTTGATCTTACCATTGGTGTAAACGGTGTAAGCGGTGGTGGTCTTCAGACCGGCATCTTCAGCGATCTTGCACTCGGTAACAGCCTCAGTGTAGGTAGCAACGGGCTTTTCGCTGATGGTGGCATAGGTGACCTTGAGGGAACCGGTCTTGCCGTTGGTCCAAGTGTAGCAAGGACGGCCCCAAGCATCGACGGTGGCGTCGTTCTTGGTCAGGCCGAAGTTCTTGTAGCCGAGGGTGGCGTTCTTGGTGCCGCCGATGAGGGCGCTCATGTTGCTGTAGCCGAGCGCCGCGGTGTAAGTTACGGTCGGGACCTCAGCAGCAGTGCGGAACAGGAGCTCGGCAACCAGCTCACGGGAAGCGGCAGCGTTGAGGTCCACGCCCTTGACATTCTTCAGAATGCCGAGCTGCTGGGCGGTCGAGGCAACGCGGAGCTGCCACTGAGCGCCGGTGAACTCATCGTTCTTGT
>URQY01000030.1 GCA_900550165.1 uncultured Eubacteriales bacterium | reverse complement strand
GAGCTTTATGGAGGCCGTCATCTCCTGCGGCGACCGCAGGCTGGGCAAGGTCATTGAAACGGCGTGGCGCAAGGGCGAAACGCTCAGCGCGTGGGAGGACTACTTCCGGCTCGAGCGCTGGATGGAGGCCTTTGAGGAGTGCGGCCTCGATCCGCACTTTTACGCCAACCGCCGCCGCAGCGAGGATGAAATCCTGCCGTGGAGCATGATCTCCACGGGCGTTTCGCCGGCGTACTTCAAGCGCGAGCACGCGCTGGCATATCAGGGCGTGACGACGCCGGACTGCCGCACGCACTGCAATGCCTGCGGCGCGAACTGCCTGGTAGGAGGGAAATGCGATGTCTAAGCTACGGCTTGTTTTTGTTAAGGAGCAGCAGGCGTCCTATATTTCGCACCTCGACGTGATGCGCACCTTCCAGCGCGTGTTCCCGCGCGCGGGACTTTCCATCAAGCACTCCAACGGTTTTCACCCGCACCCCATTTTGTCCATCGTGCTGCCGCTGCCGGTGGGACAGTCGAGCGAGTGCGAGATACTCGATTTTGAGAGTGTGGAGGACAGCACGGGCGCGGGCGTGGCCGTGGCGCTCAACACCGGTATGCCCGCGGGACTGCGCGTGCTGGACTGCTATGCCGCTGTGCGCCCCGTGCGCGAGATGGTCAACCTGCGCGCGCGGCTCGAGCTGGAGTACGACAACGGCGTGCCCGAGAACGCGTGTGAGCGCATCCGTGCGCTGTTCACGCAGGAGGAGATCCTTGTCGAAAAGCGCACGAAGCATAAGGGGATGACGGAGCTCAACATCGTGCCGCTGCTCCGCTCGCTCACGCTGACGGAGGAGCCCGGTGTGATCGTGGCTGACGCGGTCGTTGCCGCGCAGGACCCGGGACTCAATCCTGCGCTCATCGGCGCGGCGGTCGCGCGGCACCTGCCGGATATCGCGCCGGACTTCGTCCGTGTGCGCAGAAAAGAGGTCTACGACGCGGATATGAACGTTTTCCGCTGATCTCTGCCGCTTTTTTGCAAATAATACTTGCAATTTCATTTCTCGTGTGATATGCTACCATAGCTTGAAAAGGGCGGTCCTCTGCCGTGCGCGGGTGAAAGAATCCCACAGCGCCGTGGAAAAGCGGTCAAGAACGCCTATAAATAGGAGGAAATTACCCATGGATCTCATCAAAGAGCTCGAATCCCAGCAGCTGAAGAAGGAAGTGCCCGTTGTCAACGTCGGCGATACCGTCCGCGTTCACGTCAAGATCAAGGAAGGCTCCCGCGAGCGTATCCAGGTCTTCGAGGGCATCGTCATCGCGAAGAAGCACGGCGGTCTGGAGGAGACCTTCACCGTTCGCCGCCTCGCCTACGGCGTCGGCGTGGAGAAGGTGTTCCCCATCCACTCCCCCCTCATCGAGAAGGTCGAGACCGTGCGCAGCGGTTATGTTCGCCGCGCCAAGCTGTATTACCTGCGCGGCCGCGTCGGTAAGGCTGCCAAGATCCGCGAGAAGCTGTAAGACAGATTCTTTGGAGAACAAAAAAGCGTGGTGCGCCGCACCGCGCTTTTTTTGTTGCCTTTTGGGAAATCCGTGATAAAATATATAAATTAGAGAATCAGGCGCTTTCGCCATTTCAGGGAGAGATACTACCATGGATGAATTTGATCAGAAGCTGGAGATCAGCGAAGAGAGCGGCGAGGAGATCGTGGAAAAGATCCCCGGGCGCGACGTGTATGAGACGATCTCGTCTCTCGTCTCGGCGCTGCTGGTCGTTGTGCTGGTGTTTACATTCCTCGTGCGGCTGATGGGCGTTTCGGGGCCGTCGATGATCCCAACCTTGCAGGACGGAGACCGCCTGCTCGTTGTGAACTCGCTGCTGTGCGGCGACTATCAGGTCGGCGATATCGTCATCGCGCGCAAGGAGACCTTTGACTCGAAGCCCATCGTCAAGCGCGTCATCGCGACTGCGGGGCAGACCGTCGATATCGACTTCAACCTGGGCCGCGTCTATGTGGACGGCGTGATGCTCGAGGAAGATTACATCAACGACCTCACGTATCGCGAGGAGGGGACGGTTTTCCCGCTCACCGTGCCGGAGGGCGAGGTGTTCCTCATGGGCGACAACCGCAACCATTCAAACGACAGCCGGGATTCCTCGCTCGGCACGGTGGATACGCGTCTGCTGATCGGCAAGGCGGTATTCCTCGTCTTTCCGGGGCGCGACTATCTGACCGAGCAGCGCGAGTTTGGGCGCATCGGCCTTTTGAAGTAAAAGGGGGAAAAAGCAAATGCAGTTGGATTCTCTGAGCTGGTTCCCCGGACACATGACCAAGACCCGCCGCATGATCACGGCAGAGCTCGGCAATGTGGATGCGGTGTGCGAAATTCTGGACGCGCGCATCCCCATGAGCAGCCGCAACCCCGATGTGGACGAGCTGACGGCGGGCAAGCCCCGTTTGATCGTTCTCAACCGCGTCGATCAGGCGGACCCCGAAATGACAAAAAAGTGGGCGGCCTACTTCCGCTCGCTCGGCTATGCCGTCATCGAGACGGACGCGAAGCAGGGCGGGGGCGTGAAGCAGTTTTCTTCCGCCGTGCGGTCGCTTCTGCGCGATAAGATCGCCTCTTACGAGGCCAAGGGTCAGGTCGGCCGCGTGCTGCGCGTGATGGTGCTCGGCATCCCGAACGTCGGCAAGTCGACGTTTATCAACAAGGTTTCCGGCCGCAAGAGCGCCAAGGCGGAGGACCGCCCGGGCGTCACGCGCACGAAGCAGTGGGTGCCCGTTGACAAGACGCTTGAGCTCCTCGACACGCCGGGCATCCTGTGGCCGAAATTTGAGGATAGCAGCGTCGGCGTGCGCCTTGCCTTCACCGGCGCCATCCGCGACGAGGTCGTCGACATTGAGGAGCTTGCCATGCGCCTGATGGATTACCTCGGCAAGAGCTATCCCAAGGCCATCGAGGAGCGCTACAAGCTTACCGTCTCCGAGGAGGACGACGGCTACGCGCTGCTCGAAAAGGCGGGGCGCAAGCGCGGCTTTCTGATCTCCGGCGGCGAAGTCGACACCGAGCGCATGAGCCGAATTCTGCTCGATGAATTCCGCGGTGGCAAGCTTGGACGCTTTACACTGGAGCTTCCGCCGGAGGGCGAGAGCGTATGAGCGTTGATCTGCACTATGAGGACGAAGCCCGCGCCGCGGGCTTTTCATCCGTCTGCGGGGTGGACGAGGCGGGTGCGGGGCCGCTGATGGGGCCTGTGTACGCCGCCGCTGTCATCCTGCTGGAGGGCTGCGTGATCGAAGGGCTGGATGACTCGAAAAAGCTGACGGGGAAAAAGCGCGAAGCGCTGTTTCCCGTCATCTGCGAAAAAGCCGTCTCCTGCGCGGTCGCATCCGTTGACGCACAGGAGATCGACGAAACGGATATTCTGAGCGCGCGCATGAAAGCGATGCAGCTCGCCATTGATGCGCTGAACGTCCCTGCGGACTATGCGCTCATCGACGGCAACCGTGACCACGGCGCGTCGGCACGCATCATCACGCCGCATGAGCTGATCGTCGGCGGGGACGGCGCGAGTCTTTCCATCGCCGCGGCGAGCGTGCTGGCCAAGGTCAGCCGTGACCGCTATGTTGTGGAGGTGCTCGACCCCATGTACCCCGAGTATCAGTTCGCCAAGCATAAGGGCTACGGCACAAAGCTCCACTATCAGATGCTCGACCAGTACGGTCCGAGCCCCGTGCATCGCAAGACGTTCCTCAAAAAGTGGGAGGCGCGGCGATGAGCACGAAGCAGGACGGCGACTGGGGCGAAGCGCTGGTGGCAGAGTATCTCAGCGAGCGCGGCTGCCGCATTGTGGAACGGGAGTGGCGCTGTCGCTTCGGCGAGATCGACCTCATCGCCGAGAAGGACGGTATGCTGCTGTTTGTCGAGGTGAAGCTGCGCACGAATTTGCAGTACGGAATGCCGCGCGAGTACGTCACGGCAAAAAAGCAGGAAAAGCTGCGCGCCGCGGCGCTTTTGTATCTGAGCGAGCGCGGGCTGGACGTCCCCGCCCGCTTCGACGTGGCGGAGGTCTGTACCGATGTACGTCACAGCGCGGGCAAGACGCGCATTGCCTACATCGAAAACGCATTTTGATCTGACTTTGGAAGGGAGGCACGCGATGGCATTATACGCGATCGGCGACCTGCACTTATCGCTCGGCACAAACAAGCCGATGGATGTGTTCGGCCCCAAGTGGGAGAATTATGTCGAGCGCATCCGGGAAAATTTCTCGCGCCTCAGTGAGGATGACGTCATCGTCATCGCGGGGGATATCTCGTGGGGAATGTCGCTGGAGCAGTCGCTGCCCGATTTTCAGTTTATCGACGCGCTGCCGGGAAAGAAGATCCTCTTAAAGGGCAACCACGACTACTGGTGGGGCACGGCGTCGAAGATGAAAAAATTCTTCGCCGAGCACGATATCACCACGCTCGATATCCTCTACAACAACGCCTTTTTCTACGGCGACCACGCCATCTGCGGCACGCGCGGCTGGTTTTATGAGGAGGACGCGGCGGGCACGCACACGGGCAAGATGCTCGCGCGCGAGGCGCTGCGGCTGGAAGCGTCGCTCAAGGCGGCGGAGGGCAGGCCCATCTTCTGCTTTCTGCACTATCCGCCCGTCTATCAGGGCTATCAGTGCCCGGAAATGCTCGCGCTGCTCGACAAATACGAGGTCGAGCGCTGCTATTACGGGCATCTGCACGGCTACACGCACCGGCGCGCGTTTGAGGGAAGGCGAGGAAAAACCGATTATGCGCTGATCGCAGCGGATTATATCGCCTTTCAGCCGGTGAAAATTTACGATTAGGACAAAAATTGATGCAAAAAAGGGTGGAAATCCAAAGAAACGTATGGTATAATACCACTTTGCAAAAGCATCATTGTCATACTTATGATGTCAATACGGAGGAAAAAGAAATCATGACTGTCAAAAATGTTGAAAAGCTGGAAAAGAGCAGAGTCGCGGTGACCGTCGAGGTCGGCGCGGAGGAGTTTGAAGCCGCCGTCGCCAAGGCTTATGCCAAGGCCCGCAACAAGCTCAGCATTCCCGGCTTCCGCCCCGGCAAGGCCCCCCGCAAGATGATCGAAAAGCTCTACGGCGCGGGCGTGTTCTACAGCGATGCCGTTGACATCGCTCTGCCCGAGGCATATACGCAGGCCGTCGGCCAGAGCGGACTCAATGTCGTCGGCTATCCCGAGATCGAGATCGTGGACGACAAGATCGACGAGAACGGTTTCACCTTCAAGGCGACCGTCGCCGTGTACCCCGAGGTCAAGCTCGGCGAGTACAAGGGCCTGACCGCCGAAAAGGAGGAGGTCAAGGTCAGCGCCGACGACGTCAAGGAGCGCCTGAACGAGATGGCCGAGCGCAACGCCCGCCTCGTTTCCGTGGACCGCAAGGCCAAAAAGGGCGACATTGCCGTGATCGACTTCGAGGGCTTCGACAACGGCGAGGCGTTCGAGGGCGGCAAGGGCGAGAACTATGAGCTCGAGCTCGGCTCCGGCAGCTTCGTTCCCGGCTTTGAGGATCAGGTCATCGGCATGAAGGCCGGCGACGAGAAGGACCTCGACATCACCTTCCCCGAGGATTATCACAAGGATCTCGCCGGCAAGAAGGTTGTCTTCCATGTCAAGGCCAAGGAGATCAAGTGCAAGGAGCTGCCCAAGCTCGATGATGATTTTGCCAAGGACGTGTCTGAGTACGACACGCTCAAGGAGCTCAAGGACAGCATCAAGCGCGAGATCACCGAGCAGCGCGAGCAGGCCGCAAAGTTCGCGGTCGAGAGCAGCCTGATGGAGAAGGTCGCCGAGAACATCGAGTGCGATATCCCCGACGCGATGGTCGAGGAGCAGTGCGCCCGCTTCCTCGAGGACTTCAAGCAGCGCCTGCAGGCCCAGGGCATCCCCTATGACCAGTACTGCAAGATGACCGGCATGGACGAGAAGAAGTTCATGGAGGACGGTAAGGAGCCCGCGCTGCGTCAGGTCCGCATGGACCTCGCCGTGAACGCCATCATCAAGGAAGAGAACCTTGACGCGACCGACGAGGAGGTCGAAAAGCAGTACAGCGACCTCGCCGAGAAGTACAGCATGGACATCAATGAGCTCAAGAAGTATCTTGACGAGATGAGCGTCCGCGCGCAGATCATCCGCGACAAGGCCATCAACCTGGTGGTCGACAGCGCCAAGGTCGAAAAGAAGAAGGCCCCCAAGAAGGAGACCGAGGGTGAGGCTGCCGAGGGTGAGGAGAAGTCCGCCAAGAAGCCCGTCGCCAAGAAGACTGCCAAGAAGGAAGAAGAAAAGGCTGAATAAGCGGCAAAGCGGCCATAATAGATAGAAACGACGATCAACCACAAATGCCAGCCATTTGTGGTTGATTGTGTACATACCAATTTTTTGAACAGGGTATGAACAAGGAGGTTACCAAGATGAGTTTAGTCCCTTACGTCATTGAACAGACCAACCGCGGCGAGCGCTCCTACGACATTTTCTCGCGCCTGCTGGAAGACCGTATCATCTTCCTCGGCGAGGAGGTCAACGACGCGACCGCGAGCCTGATCGTCTCGCAGCTTTTGTTCCTCGAGGCCAAGGACCCCGACAAGGACATCCAGCTCTATATCAACTCCCCCGGCGGCAGTGTGACGGCTGGTATGGCGATCTATGACACGATGCAGTATATCAAGTGCGACGTGTCCACCATCTGCGTCGGCCTTGCCGCCAGCATGGGTGCGTTCCTGCTCTCCTCCGGCGCCAAGGGCAAGCGCATCGCGCTGCCGAACGCGGAGATTATGATCCACCAGCCCTCCGCCGGTACGCAGGGCAAGGTCACGGACATGGAGAGCGATGTGGAGCACTTCCTGCGCATCAAGCAGCGCTTGAATAAGATCCTGGCCGAGAACACCGGCAAGACGCCCGAGCAGGTCAAGCTCGACTCCGAGCGCGACCACTGGATGACGGCGGACGAGGCACAGGCCTACGGCCTTGTGGACAAGGTCATTTACAAGAGATAAGGATTTTTGCATATGAGTGAAGATAGGAAAAAAGAGCTTCGCTGCTCGTTCTGCGGTAAGAGCGAGCACGAAGTGCACCGCATGGTCCAGGGCCCCGGCGTGCGCATTTGCGACGAATGCGTGCGCCTGTGCATGGACGTGCTGGAGGACGGCTACGAGCCGCACGACGAGCTGGAAGCGCCCGACTCCATCCCCACGCCGCGCGAAATTCGCGAGGTGCTCGACCAGTATATCATCGGGCAGGAGGCGGCCAAGGTCGCGCTGTCCGTGTCCGTCTACAACCACTATAAACGTATCTTCTTCGGCGGCGACGACGAGGTGGAGCTGCAAAAGAGCAACATCCTGCTCCTCGGCCCCACCGGCAGCGGCAAGACGCTCTTTGCCCAGACGCTCGCCCGCATTCTGAAGGTGCCGTTTGCCATCGCGGACGCGACGACCCTCACCGAGGCGGGCTACGTCGGCGACGATGTGGAAAACATTCTGCTCCGCTTGCTTCAGGCGGCGGATTACGACGTGGAGCTCGCCGAGCGCGGCATCATCTATGTCGACGAGATCGACAAGATCGCCCGCAAGAGCGAGAACACCTCCATCACGCGCGACGTCTCCGGCGAGGGCGTGCAGCAGGCATTGCTGAAAATCGTCGAGGGCACGGTTGCCAACGTCCCGCCGCAGGGCGGCCGCAAGCACCCGCATCAGGAGTTCATCCAGATCGACACGCACAACATCCTCTTCATCTGCGGCGGTGCGTTCGAGGGCATCGAGAAGATCATCGAGAGCCGTCTCGACCGCAAGTCGATGGGCTTCGGCGCGGAACTCAAGAGCAAAAACGACGTGGATGAAAGCAAGATTTTACGCGAGGTGCAGCCGCACGATATCTTGAAGTTCGGCATCATCCCCGAGCTGGTCGGCAGACTGCCGGTCATCACGGCGCTCGACGCGCTGACGCGCGACGACCTTGTCAAAATTCTGACCCAGCCGAAAAACGCGCTCGTCAAGCAGTATCAAAAGCTGTTTTCTTACGACGACGCTGAGCTCACGTTCGATCCCAAGGCACTCGAAGCGATTGCCGACAAGGCCATCGAGCGCAAGATCGGCGCGCGCGGCCTGCGCGCGGTGATGGAGGGCCTGCTGATGAACGTGATGTACGACATCCCGTCCGACCGCACGATCGACCGCGTGACCATCACCGAGGGCTGCGTGGAGGGAACGGAGCAGCCGCAGCTTTCTCATCGCACAGAACAGGAGGGGGCGGCGCAGGCGCTGCCTGCCGACCCTGCCTCATAAGGAGAACCCATGGAACCTGTAACAAAAAATCTTCCGGTCATCGCATTGCGCGGGCTGAATGTCTTCCCGCGTATGAATACCAGCTTTGACCTCGAGCGCGAGATCTCCGTGCGTGCGCTGGAGCGCGCCATGGAGAACGGGGAAGAGGTCTTCCTCGTCACGCAGCGCGAGCTGGGCGTGGAGCTGCCGGAGGAAAAGGACCTCTACGAGATCGGCACGGTGGCGCGCGTGACGCAGATCCTGCGCGTGTCTGACCGCGTGCTGCGTGTGATGATGGAGGGGGCGTGCCGTGCCCGTTTGAAGCGCCTTTGGCAGCGCGAGCCGTTTTTGCAGGCGCAGGCCGAGCTCATCAACGAGCCGCCCGCGCTCTCGCGCTACGGCAAGCGCACCGAAGCGATGCTCCGCCAGACCTATGCCAATCTCACCGAATATACCGAGATCACGCAAAAGCTGCCCGACGAGGTCTATGCCGCCATTCTCAGCACGAATGACCCCGGATATCTGGCGGATTTTATCGCCCAGCAGCTCAATCTGCGCTATCAGGACAAGCAGGATATTCTCGACGAGCTGCGCCCGCTGCCGAGATTGCAGCGTATGAACGAAATTCTGCGCCGCGAGATCGATGTGACCGCGATGGAGCAGGACATTGAGAGCAAGGTCCGCTCCCGCGTCGGCAAGATCCAGAAGGACTTTGTCCTGCGCGAGCAGATCAAGGTCCTGCAGAACGAGATCGGCGAGGGCGGCGAGGACGAGGAGCTTGACGAATACCGCAAAAAGCTCGCGCAGGCAAAGCTTGGCGACGAGGTGCGCGAAAAGCTCCTGAAGGATGTCGACAAGCTCGCCAAGCAGCCCTTCGGCAGCGCCGAGGCGAGCGTGCTGCGCAATTATCTTGATACCTGCCTGGAAATGCCGTGGGGCGAGGAGACAAAGGAGCGCGCGAGCGTGGACGCTGCGCGCAGGATTCTTGACCATGACCACTACGGCCTGCAAAAGGTCAAGGAGCGCATTCTGGAGTTCATCGCCGTGCGCCAGCTCAACCCCGAGGCGAAGGGGCAGATCCTCTGCCTCGTCGGACCTCCGGGCGTCGGCAAAACGTCGATCGCGCTGTCTGTCGCCAGGGCGATGAATCGCAAGGTCGCGCGGCTGTCGCTCGGCGGCGTGCGCGACGAGGCGGACATCCGCGGCCACCGCAAGACCTATATCGGCGCGATGCCCGGCCGTATCATCGAGGCCATCACTCGCAGCGGCTCGATGAATCCGCTGCTCGTGCTCGACGAGGTGGACAAACTCTCGAGCGACGGACGCGGCGACCCCGCGAGCGCGCTGCTCGAGGTGCTCGACAGCGAGCAGAACTATGCCTTCCGCGACCACTATCTTGAGATCCCTGTCGATTTGAGCCGCGTGATGTTCATCATGACCGCCAACACGCTCGATACCATTCCGCGCCCGCTGCTCGACCGCATGGAGATCATCGAGATCCCCAGCTACACGGACGAGGAAAAGGTGCAGATCGCGCAGCGTTATCTCCTGCCCAAGGAGCGTCAGGCACACGGACTGACGGCCTCAAATCTGCGCGTGGACGAAAGTGCCCTTCGCGCGGTCATCGCGCGCTACACGCGCGAGAGCGGCGTGCGCTCGCTCGAGCGTCAGATCGCGAAGCTGTGCCGCAAGGCGGCAATGCAACTGGCGACAAAGACTGTAAAGCGAGTCGGCATTACAGAAAAGAATCTGGTGGATTTCCTTGGAACGCCGCGCGTCACGCAGGACCGCATACCGGAAAAGGATCTTGTCGGCGTGGTGAACGGCCTTGCGTGGACCGAAGTGGGCGGCGAGATCCTGCCCGTCGAGGTCGGCGTGATGGAGGGCAACGGCAAGGTCGAACTGACCGGCAACCTCGGTGACGTGATGCAGGAGAGCTGCCGCGCGGCGCTCTCGTGCCTGCGCCAGCGGGCGCAGGAGCTCGGCATCGCGCCGGACTTCTATAAGACGAAGGACCTCCACATCCACTTCCCGGAGGGCGCCATCCCCAAGGATGGCCCAAGCGCGGGCATCGCCATCGCGACGGCGCTGCTCTCGGCGCTGACAAACCGGGCGGTGCGCCGCGACATAGCAATGACCGGTGAGATCACGCTGCGCGGCCGCGTGCTGCCGATCGGCGGCCTGCGCGAAAAGACGATGGGCGCGCTGCGCGCCGGCGTACATACGGTGATCCTGCCGAAGGAAAACGAAAAAGATCTCGCGGAGATCGACCCCAACGTGCGCGAGAAGCTGCGCTTTGTGCCGGTGGAGACGGTGGACGCCGTCTTTGCCGAAGCGCTCGTGCTGCCGGAGAGATCTGTCCCGTCCGCGCCGCGGGAGGGCTATCTTCCCGTGCAGGAAACGGCCGCGCCGGGCGCGCTGCGCGTGTAAGAACCGGGAGAAAGGAAACGAAACCATGGCGATCAATTTCAATAAGGTGGAATTTGTCCTCTCGGCGGCGTCGGAGAAGCAGTTCGTGCGCGACGGGATGCCGCAGCTTGCGTTTGCGGGGCGGTCGAACGTCGGAAAATCCTCGGTCATCAACCGGCTCGTGAACCGCAAGAACTTTGCGCGTGTGGGCGCGTCGCCGGGGAAGACCTCGCAGATCAACTACTTCAAGATCGACGGCAAGCTCTACCTTGTCGACCTGCCGGGCTACGGCTACGCCAAGGTCTCCAAGGCCGAGCGCGACCGCTGGGGCAAGCTGATGGAAAACTATTTCCAGAGTGCGGGCCTCATTCACCTCGGCGTGCAGATCGTCGACGCGCGGCACAAGCCGACGGCGGACGATGTGACGATGCACGACTACTTTGTGCAGACCGGCTGCCCGGTGGTGATCGTGGCAAACAAGCTCGACAAGCTCAAAGCGCGCGAGATCGAGCCGAATTTGGCACAGATCCGCGAGACGCTGCACCTGCGCGACGATGAGCTCGTCATTCCGTTCTCCGCCGAAAAGGGCACGGGCAAGGAGCAGCTCATCGCGGCGATCCTTGACCATTTGAATGACTGAAAAGGAAATAGCCTTTACAGAGAAAAGCCCCGTATGGTATCAACCATACGGGGCTTTTTTGTATTTCCGGGGAAATTACCTGCGCAGCGTCAGGAGCGCGGTGCAGTGGGAGAAAAACTCGAACGTCAGCGCGGGAAAGTGGGACCGAAGCTCGTCGTAGACGAAGTAGATTTCGTCTGTATCCCACGTATCGCCCGCCGCTTTTTGGCACGACTCGAGCTCTTTGCGCGTGCGGAAGGCGACGTCGCCGATGAAGAGACAGCCGCCTTCCTTCAAAAGCGGCAGGAGGGTGCGAAGAAAGTCGATTTTCTGCGCGTCCGTCAGGTGGTGGAGCGAGTAGGTCGCGACGATGGCGTCGTACTGCTGTGCGCAAAGCTCGGGCACAAGGCCTTTGGAAAAATCGCCTTGATAGAGCCGCGCGTCCGGCATTTTTGCCTGCGCCAGTTCGATCATGCGCGCGGAAAAGTCCTGCCCATAGATGCGGCAGCCCTGCTCGTAGAGCCGCGAGGTCAGTATGCCCGTGCCGAAGCCAATGTCCAGCACGTTATGCCCGCTCTGCGCGAGCACGCGCTGATAGAGCGCGTTCATCATGGCGCGGTAGCCCGCAAAGGGGTAGCGGTCGTTCTCGTCGGAGAGGCCGACGCTCTTGTCATAGCCGTCGGCCCAGAGGTCGAAGCCGGTATTGTTCAGCATGTCAGTCCTCCTTTTCGTTCAGCGGGGGAAGTCCCAGCTCATAGAACGCCACGGCGCTCGCTGCGGCGACGTTGAGCGAGTCGACACCGTGGTACATCGGAATTTTGACCGTGTAGTCGCAGCTCGCGATGGTCGAGGACGCGAGCCCGTCGCCCTCCGTGCCCATGACGATGGCAAGCTTTTCTTCGGCGGCAAGGCGCGGATCGTCGAGCCGTACGGAGTCGTTGCGCAGTGCCATCGCGACGGTGCGGAAGCCGAGATCGCGCAGCAGCTGCGTCCAGTCGCCGCTTTCGGGCAGGTAGGTCCACGGGATGAGGAACACATTTCCCATGCTGACGCGCGAGGCGCGGCGATAGAGCGGATCGCTGCCCGCAGTCGTGAGCAGCGCCGCGTCCATGCCGAGCGCAGCGGCGGAGCGGAAGATCGCGCCAATGTTCGTCGGATTCATCACGTTTTCGAGCACGACGAGGCGCCGCGCATCGCGGCAGACGTCCTCGACGCCTGGGAGCTTCGGCCGCCGCATGGCGCAGAGCATGCCGCGCGTCAGGTGAAAGCCGGTGAGCTGTGTCAGCACGGATTCATCAGCGGTGTAAACCGGAATATCTTGACAGCAGCGGGCGAGAATTTCGCGCCCCTTGCCCTGAGTATGCTGCCGCTCCATCAGAAACGACACCGGCTCACAGCCCGCATCAAGCGCACGGCCGATGACGAGCGGACTTTCCGCGACGAAGAGCGCGTTGTCGGGGTCCGCGCGATTGAGCAGTTGGTTTTCGGTCAGGCGCGCGTAGACGTCGAGCGCGGGATCGGAAAAATCGTGGATTTCGATGATGTTTGCCATAGGTCTTCCTTTTTAAGATTCTAAGATGTTCAGCAGTGCGGCGACGTCCGGCAGAACGAACGTCGGCTGCGGGTCAGCGGTGGGGAGGTCTTCTTCCTTCGTCTCGCCAGAGAGAACGAGCAGCGTGTCGATGCCTGCGTTCGCGCCGCTGGCGATGTCCGTGTAAATGCGGTCGCCCACGAGCAGTGTTTCCTGCGCGGAAACGCTCGCCTCAAGCATTGCGAGCTGCGGCATCAGCGGTTCGGGCTTGCCGATGACGATGGGGCGGCGGGAAGTCGCGCGCCAGAGCATTTCGCACACGCTCCCGCAATCGGGCACGAAGCCGTAGGCCGTGGGGCAGACCCAATCGGGATTTGTCGCAATGTAGGGAACGCCCTGACCGAGCAGGATGCAGGCGTCCTCCAGCTTTTGAAATGTCAGCTCGGTGTCGAAGCCCATCAGGAGCGCGTTCGCGTCCTCACGCCGTTCTGCGACGGTGAAGCCCGCCGCGCGGAGCTGCGACTTCATCGACTCCGTACCGCAGACGTAATAGCGTCGGTCTTCTCCGCCGTGCTCGCGGAGATAGTGAATCAGCGCGTCGACCGAGGTGAGAAAATCGGCCGCCTCCGTCGCGACGCCGAGGCGTGTGAGCTTTTTGACGTAGGCCGCTACGCTGCGCGAGGAGTTGTTTGTCAGAAAGCGGTACTGCCCGCCGCGTGCGCGGATGGCAGAGAGCAGCTCGCAAACGCCGTCAAAGAGCCGGTCGCCCAGATACAGCGTGCCGTCGAGGTCGAAGAGAAAGAGCTTCTTATGTTGAAGCGCGTTATGGTCAGCCATACTTCACGCCTTCTTTTTGCCGTCTACGGCGATGAAGAACAGCGAGCTCACCGCCAGCAGGAAGGGGTAGAAGAGGTTCGGGATGATGTCGAACGCAGAAATGGCGTAGCCCAGCTCATGCGCCGCGGAGATGGCGACAAGCATCTGTGCGCCGTAGGGGATGATGCCCTGGAAAACGCAGGAGAAGGTGTCGAGCAGGGAGGCGGCCTTGCGCGGCGTGATGCCGTATTCCTCGCTCATTTCCTTGGCGATGGGGTTCGCCATGACGATGGCGACGGTGTTGTTCGCCGTGGCGATATCCATCGCGCCGACGAGCAGGCCCATGCCGATCTGGCCGCCGCGTTTGCCGTGGAAGGCCTTGCGGATGCCGCGTAGCAGCGCTTCAAAGCCGCCGTGCTCGCGGATGAGCGCGCAGATGGCGGAGACGAGGATCGCGACCATCGACGTTTCGAACATTCCGGCCGCGCCGCTGCCCATGTTCTCAAGCAGCGCCTTGACCGCGAGGATACCGCTCTGGCCGGTCGCGCCGGTCGCAAGCGCGATGATCGAGCCGGAGACGATGCCGATGAGCAGCACCACGAAGACATTGATGCCGATGATGCCGCCGATGAGCACGAGCACATAGGGGATGATCTGAATGAGGTTGTAGGAGGGGATCTCCGTGGGAGTGACGTCGGCGCGGAGCGTCAGCACGAGGATGAGCGCGAGAGAGGCAAGCGCGGCGGGAAGCGCGATGTGGAAATTCTCGCGGAACTTGTCTTTCATCGCGCAGCCCTGACCGTTGCAGGCGGCGATGGTCGTATCGGAGATGAAGCTCAGGTTGTCGCCGAACATGGCGCCGCCCATGACGGAGGCGATGCACAGCGGCAGAGAATAGCCGCTGGCCGCGGCGATGGGGATGGCGATGGGCGTGATGAGCGTGATGGTGCCGACGCTCGTGCCCATTGCGGTGGAGACAAAGCAGCTGACGACGAAGAGTACCGCGACGGAGAATTTCGCCGGGATGAGCGAGAGCATGAAGTAGGCAACGCTCTCCGCGCTCGAGCGGCCCACGACGCCGACGAACATACCGGCGGCGAGGAAGATGAGCAGCATCGTGACGATGTTCTTATCGCCGATGCCTTTGCCCATCAGCACGAGCTTTTCATCGAACGACAGCGCGCGGTTCTGGCAGCAGGCCACGAGCAGCGCGATGAGGAAGATGACGACGATAGGAATGGAATAAAAACCCATCGGGATCTTCAGCACATACTCAAAAACAAGGCCGAGGCCCAAGTACAGGAACAGGAAAACGAAGATCGGCAGCAGTGCTGCGGGGTTGGATCTCTTTTGCATGACGGTATTCTCTCTTTCTCCGAAAACATAAAAAAGGCTCCTGAGAGGAGCGGTTGTGCGATGCGAATTATTATAAGGAGTCGCAATGGCCTTGTCAAGTAAGACTTGCCGGAAAACGCGGCGTTCTCCCAGTGGAAGAACGCCGCGCTGCGGATGGTATTTATGAGATGGACACGACGAAGCGCCAGACGGGTTCGGCAAGGTAGTAGCCGAGAAACGCCGAGGCAAGATTTGCCGCAACAGTATAGAGCGCGGCGCGGCCCTTGCTGTGGCCGCTGAGAAGGCCGCGGCCGGCGTAGAGATAAAGCTCAATGAGCAGGACGACCGCCTCCATTGGGAGAAGGAAAAGGAAATAGTTCCAGAGGGCTGCGCCGTTTTGCAGGTTCAGAACGCTGCTTGCAGCCGCCAGAACCCCCTGTGTGACGAGGTTGACAAGCAAAAACGCTTTCCAATTCTGCTTCCATGAATATTGGAACAGAAGCAGCAGAATACCCTCGATGAGAAGCGTCGGCACAAGCGTTGCAAGGAATTGCAGCAAATAGCCGGTGACGGTCGAGGGGATGGTGACAGTGGAGTGCTCCGCATCGTCTGACCAGTGGACGGTCACGCTCGATTGCAGCACCTTCCGCTCGAGTGTGTCGGAGATCCAGACCTTGCTGGACTCGGTGACAAGGATGATGCGGTAGGTGCTCGGCACGCCGTGGTAGCCGAACACGTGCAGGTCATTGCCGAAGGCATCCGTCCCTTCCGCGTACAGCTCGCCCCAAATCGGCGCGCCGGTCGTGCCCTGCGCAACGCAGGCGTGCCAGCCTGCGGGCACGTTGTCGCGCAGGGACGTAAGAAGTGCAGGGTCCAGCGTATCCTCCTTGCCGTGATAGCTCCAGTCGACGCCGTCATAACTGCTCTCGCCGCTCTCGTTCCAGTCGCCCTCGGCGAGCAGATCGAGGTAGTAGGGCTCCTGCGGCGCGTTTTCGACGCGCACGGTGAGCTGGGGCTTGGGACCGGAGTCGGCAAAAACGAAGGTCGTGAGCACAAGAGACGCAAGGAGCGCACATACGAGCACGCGAAGAGAGTTTCGTTTCATCCCAATTTCTCCTTTGACTGAAAATTTTCTTCCATCTTCCAATTCTTTAGACGCAAAAGGCGGGGAATAAGTTCCGTGTGCCGCTATCCTATCACAGATAGCGGCGGCAGAAAAGAAAAACGTTGTACTTTTTCGCCGTTCTGCGCTACAATAAAAGAAAAGAAGAAAAGGTGCGGAGGAATGCATATGAAATGGTATCTGATCGGCGAGACGCTTTCACCGCTCGACCATGCGCCGAATACGAACGAAGCGGCGGTCGTGCTGCTTGATTCGGATGAGCTGGCGCACACGTCGGAGCTGCCGGGGCTTGCGCGCGTGCTGCATCACACACCGCTCGCGCGGGACGCGCGCGTCTGCAAGGCGGAGGTCCGCTCGGACTGCCTGAGCGGAACGCTGGCGCTGCCGCGCAGCGGAAAGGACGGCGCGTGCCTTGGCTGCGGGTATCTTGTGACGAAAACACGGGTGGTGCTGGTGGACGACAGCGAGATGCTGGCGACCCATTTGAAGCGTATTGTAAAGGAAAAACGCCTGACGGAGAAAAGCGTGGGCCGCTTTCTTTACGACCTCTTTGAGCTGCTCATCGCGAAGGACCTACACCATCTGGAGGAGATCGAGGATCGCGCGGAGGCGCTGGAGGACCGTGTGCTCACGGGCGATTTGGAGAATTTCGGCGCGCCGATGAGCGAGCTGCGCAAGGAGACGATGGCCTGGTACCGCTACTACTCCCAGCTCGACGATGTGGCCTGCGAGCTGCGGGAGAATGAAAACGGCTTCTTCTCGGACGAGGAATGCCGGCTGTTTCACCTGTTTGAAGAGCGCGTGATCCGCCTGCGGGAGGAATCGCAGCTTTTGCGCGAATACTGCACCCAGCTCCAATCGCTTTTTCAGTCGGAGATCGACATTCGTCAGAATCGCATCATGCAGATATTGACCATTGTGACGACGATCTTCCTGCCGCTGTCGCTGCTTGCGGGCTGGTACGGGATGAACTTTTCCGGGATGCCGGAGCTGCACTGGAAATACGGTTACCCCGCCATCATCGCGGTCAGCATCGGCGTGGTGGTATTGAGCCTGTGGATCTGCAAAAAGAAAAAATTCTGGTGAAAAAAGGAACGGCGTGAGCCGTTCCTTTTTACTATGATATGGTAGTATGAGTCACTTTTTCTCAAAGTAATAGTCGCGGAAGTTATGGTACTGCGCGGCGTAATAGCGCAGCAGGCGGTAGAGACGCGAGAGCGGCAGATCACCCTTGCAGAAGAGCACGTGCGTGCCCTTGAAGGCCCTGAGCTCTTCGGAAAGATCGGGGTCCTTGACGTAGCGGCGCAGGATCCCGGTCGGGACGTTCTGCCAGAGGGCGACGGTGTGATTGTAGACGCAATCCTCGCGCTTGCCGTAGACGATATCGTCGGTCAGCAGCTTCATCATGTTCAGCCCTGCGGCGCGGCAGAAGTAGCTGCTGCGGCCAAGGCGCGGGTTGATCTCGAAGAGCACGTAGCGGCCCGTGCGCCGGTCGTACTTCATGTCGATATTCGAAAAGCCGACGTAGCCGAGCTTTTCGAGAAACTCCTGCATCCGGTCGTACAGCGCCTGATCGCCGCGCGAGAGGATGGCGGCGTAGTTGCCGACGGATTTGGGGTCGTAATATTCGAGCACCGGCTGGCCGAGGCACATTGCGCGCACGTGGCCGTCCAGATCGGAATAGCTGTTGAGTACGCGCATCGCGTCGTCGCCGCCGGGGATGAATTCCTGCAAAATGAGCTTGCCGCGATAGTCCGACCGGTTCATATTGTGGACCATCGTCAGGTATTGCTCGCGCGTGTCGAAGAAGAAGACCTTCTTCTGCCCCTCGAAGTGGCAGCGGAGATAGTCGAGCGCGTTGGAATTATCGGGCTTGACGACGATGGGAAAGTCGAACGGCAGGCGATCGACGACGCTCTCGCGCTCCTCGGGCGAGGCAACGACGGTCTTGGGATAGTCCATGCCGTACTGCTCGCAGAGGGCGTAGAACTTGTCCTTCGTATCGAAGGTCTCAAGAAGCTCCTCGGAGATGAAGCGGTTCGCGATGAGCCCCTCAAAGCGGTCGTAATGGCGGCAGAGTAGGCCTGTATAATAGTCCGAGCACGGGATGACGAGCAGCTTTTCATAGTCCTGCGCGCACTGCTTCAGCACACCGAGCAGCGCGTCGGGAAAGACCTCCTCGCGCTCAAAGTCCGGGATGATGCGGCAGAGGAACAGGTGCGAGTGGCGCGTGGGGACAAGCTGCTGCGTGCACAGCAGCAGCGGCGTGACGCCGTAGGCCTCCTGAAAGAGGCGCGCCGTGCCGTAGGCGTTTTCATCGCTGCCGAGGATGATCGGCAAAAAGTCCTTTTTGGCCTTCCTGCCGCCCGCGGCGGGCGCGGGGGAGTGGGCAGCGTCGTACTCGGCGAGGTATTTGAGCGTCAGCTCAACGTCGCTCGGATAGGGGACGAAGGTGCTGCCGCGCTTCATGGTGGTTTCCTCACCCTTGCCGGTCAGCAGCACGACACGGGATTCGCTGCCATTCAAAATCGCGCGGCGGATGCACTCGGCGCGATCCTCGAGCACAAGATGCGGGCAGGCGACGTGCTGTTCAATGTCGGCGGCGATCTGCGCGAACGGCTCCTCGCCGGAATCCTCCTCGGTGATGAAGACGAAGTCGCAGTTCTGCCCGCTCAGCTCGCCGAGGTCCTTGCGGCGCTGGAGCGCGTGGGAACCGGGGCAGCCGAAGACAGAGATCATCTGGCGATTCGGATATTCGATCTTTGTCGAGCGGTAGAGCGCGTCAAAGCTCATGCGGTTGTGCGCGTAGTCGACAATGACGGTGATCTTCTTGTCGCGGCTCTCGTAGATCTGCATACGGCCCGCGGCGCGCGCCTTGCGAAGACCTGAACGCACGTATTCCTCCGGCACGTCGAGCGCCATGCAGATGGCCATGGCAGCAAGCGCGTTGGAAATGTTGAAGAGACCCGGCATGGTGATGGAAAATTCGCCGTTGTACTTCGGCGAGACGACCGTGAAGTAGAGACCGTCCTCGTGCTTTTCCACGTGACGGCAGGAGACGGTGTCGCTCTCATGCGAGCCGAAGGTGATGAGCTTGCAGCGGTCCTTGGCATATTCGATGACGCGGTCTGCGTGCTTGGCGTCGGTATTGACGCAACCGACGCGGCAGGAGTCGAAAATTTTGAGCTTGGCGGCAAAATAGTCCTCAAAATCCGGATGCTCGATGGGACTGATGTGGTCGCTGCCGATATTCAGAAATGCGCCGACATCAAACGTGATGCCGCGCACACGGCCGTATTTGAGCGCCTGGGACGAGGCCTCCATCACAAGATGCGAAATGCCGGACTCGTGGGCGTTTTCAAAGTGCTGATAAAGCTCAAGCACCTCTGGCGTGGTGATATGGGATTCCTCGCTTACCTTGCCGTCGTAGTTGTCGATGGAGGAGAGGATGGCGCACTCGTTCCTGTCCTGTGCGCGCAGCCAGTCGTTCAAAATGTAGCGCACATAGTAGGCGGTGGTGCTCTTGCCCTTGGTGCCCGTGATGCCGATGCTCGTGAGCTTGTCCGTCACGTGATCATAAAAGAGCTGCCCGAGCACAACGAGGGAGTAGCGGATGTCGCTGACGAGGATGCAGGGCGCGTCAACATCGTGCTGCTGCTCGGCGACATAGGCAAACGCGCCGCGCGAGAGCGCATCGCGCAGGTATTCCTCCTTGAAATGCGCGCCCTTGCAGATGAAGAGCGCGTTTTCGCGCAGCGTGCGCGTGTCGTAGGTCAGACATTCGACCCCGCGCCCCAGCAGCGCCTCGGGGACGGTGCAGCCGGTCAGGATACCGGCATCGCGCAGGGCAATGACGTATTCTTGTAAGGTGTGGACGGTGTTCATAAGCGGCTCCTTTGGGTCTTGATTTTTCATCGGGACGGGATAAAATATAGGCGATATCGCGCAAGTACGCAAAGCATCGCGCGATATTGGCAAGCAAACTCATTCCGAAAGGGGATTCAGATTCAAATGACTTATCAGGAAGTGCTGGAAAACGCAAGGACCTGTGTGGGCCCTTACTGCAAGGCGTGCAGCGACTGCAACGGCAAGGTCTGCCGCAATACGATGCCGGGCCCCGGCGCCAAGGGCGAGGGCACGGGCTTTATCCGTAATGCGGAAAAGTGGCGCGAAATATGCGTCAACATGGATACGATCTGCGAAAATGCGCCGGTCGACACGTCCTATACGCTTTTTGGCCGCACGTTTGAGCTCCCGGCGTTTGCCGCGCCCATTGGCGCGATGCGCCTGCACTACGGCGACAAATACGATGACCTTACTTATAATGATATCCTCATCCGCGCGTGCGCAAACGCGGGCATCCTTGCTTTCACCGGCGACGGCACCGACCCGAAGGTGGTCGAGGGTGCGGCCAAGGCGCTGAAAGCGCAGCACGGCTGCGGCGTTCCGACCATCAAGCCGTGGGATATGGACACCATCCGCGAAAAGTTCGCGCTCGTGAAGGCGGCAGAGCCCTTTGCCATCGCGATGGATATCGACGCCGCCGGCCTGCCGTTTTTGCAGGGCCTCACGCCGCCGGCCGGCAGCAAGAGCGTGGAGGAACTCAGGCAGATCGTGTCCTGGGCGGAGCGTCCCTTCATATTAAAAGGTATCATGACCGCCCGCGGCGCGGAAAAGGCGCTGGAAGCGGGCGCGAGCGGCATCGTGGTCTCGAACCACGGCGGCCGTGTGCTCGACCACTGCCCCGCAACGGCAGAGGTCCTGCCGGAGATCGCCGACGCCGTCGGCGGCAAGATGACGATCTTTGTCGACGGCGCGATCCGCAGCGGTATGGATATCTTCAAAGCGCTCGCCCTCGGCGCGGACGCGGTGCTCATCGGCCGCCCCTTCGTTACCAGCGTGTATGGCGGCGGGGAGGAGGGCGTGAAGCTCTACGTCAGTAAGCTCAAGGCCGAGCTCGCCGATACGATGCGGATGTGCGGCGCGCACTCCCTTGCGGAGATCGACCGCAGCATGATCTATCGCGGCTGAGAAACAACTATTATAGTATAGCACTGCGAAAAAGGGCTGACAAGGGAAAATCGCAGACCTTCTGCTGTCCCGATGGAAATCATTGCATTTGCAATCGGATGCGAAAAAAGGTAGGATAGTCCCGTCCTTGATCAAGACATATCCCAAAAACTGCAAGGAGGTCAAACGCCATGTTCAACTGCACCACGTTTGATTGCAGCAAGCTCTTCGCAATGCTGTGCCAGCTCTTTGGCGCCTGCGCCGGCTAAGCTGCTGTGAAAAAGAGACAGGAGAGGGCGGAGGAACGCCCTCTCCTGTTGTCTATATCCGGCGTCCTCAAAAAGAATTTGAGGAAAAATCAAAAAGCTTGGAAAAAACTGTTGACAAACGGGGGATAGGGTGTTAAGATAACACCTGTTCCGCGAATGGAGCGTGCACCTTGTAAATTAAACAA
>URQY01000029.1 GCA_900550165.1 uncultured Eubacteriales bacterium | reverse complement strand
AATCTGGCCTGCTGACGAGCCTCTTCCGAGCCGCTTGTGGCCTGCCAGCCGTAAGTTTGGTAGGAGGGGTAATTGAGCTTTGAAAGCCCGAGCAGATGGAACTCCTTTCGGATGAGCGAAATGCCCTCCGGATAGTTTTCGCGCAGCGCGGCAAAGGCCTCGCCGGGGTCTTTGAAAACGGCATACCCGTCTTCTCCCGCGCCGATCGCAAAGCGCGCGTCGCGCTCGTAATAGTCCTCGACGTTTACATTCCCTCTGATGTTCCCCTGACCTGCGACATAGTCCTGCACACAGGGATTCGTCACTTTGTTGATCTTGCCGTTGAAAACAAACACGGCGGCAAGGATGAGGACGGAAAGGATCGCCAGTTCTGATTTTTTCATAAGTGCTGCCTCCTGTCGGTTGTCATTTTGCGGCAAAGCGCCTTGTTTGATTTCACTCTATCACGGGGCGGCTACAATTGCAAGACAAAACGGCTGCGGCCATGGTTTGTTTACAAATTTGCGGTTGTACGGCGCACAAAAGCGTGGTAAACTACCTTCGGCTCAATATGGCGGCGCTGCCGCCGAAGCAATAGAGCGGAAAGGAAAAATAACCATGAAAATTGCCATCCCCTGCGAGAATGGCCAGGTGCTCCAGCACTTCGGCCAGTCCAAGGAGTTTACCATTTACAGCGTTGAGGATATCAAGCCCATCGAGAAGGAGACCGTCACCTTTGACGATACCGACCATGAGAAGGTCGCGTCCGGGCTGAAGGAGAAGGGCGTCGACCTCATCATCTGCGGCAGCATCGGCCCCGGCGCGCGCAGTGCGGTCGAAAACGCGCACATGGTGCTCTGCACCGGTGTTTCCGGCGAGGCTGATCAGGCGGTCGACCGCTTTCTCGACGGCAGCCTGGAGCTGATGACCGGCGACAGCGGCGCGAGCGCCGCCGGCTGCGGTGCAGGCTGCGGAGCCGGATGCAGCGCTTGCGGCGGTGGCTGCGGCGGCTGCGGAGGCGGCTTCCACGAGCCGTATGTCGAGACGCGCACCTTTACCGAGATCGTTACGCTGACGGAGGAAAACTTCCAGACCGAGGTGCTCGACGATCCGGGCCTCATCATCATTGACTTCTGGGCCGAGTGGTGCCAGCCGTGCAAGATGATGGCGCCGGTGTTTGCCGAGCTGAATGCGGAAGAGGACAAGGTCAAGTTCTGCAAGGTCAACGTTGACGAGCAGCCGAACCTTGCCTCCATGTTCGGCATCGACTCCATCCCGACGCTTGCCGTCGTGCAGGACCGCCATACGCTGACCGGCATGGTCGGCGTGCATGACAAGGCCGATATCAAAGAGATGCTGGAGAAGTGCAGAGGATGAAAATTCGATACAACGAGGACGCGGAGGTCGTCGCGCGACTGCGCGCCGCACTCTTAAAGCGCGATCTGCAATGTCCGTGCCGCTTCCAGAAGACCGAGGACAACGTCTGTATGTGCAGGGAGTTTCGCGAGCAGATCGCAGACCCCGAGTTTGAGGGCTACTGCTACTGCCGCCTCTACTACAAGGAAAAGTAAAACGAAAAGCACCGCCGCGGCGGTGCTTTTTGCTTCTCTCAAGCAGGATGTGCAGGGGCAGGAGAGAGGAGAAAGCCGCGGCGGAGGAGTCCGCTGCGGCTCTTGGCGGCCCGAGATCATAAGATGAGCAGCAGTCCCAGCGCGACGAGCAGCTCATCGTCGGCCTTTTCCTCAAAGAGAAAAAAGAGGATGAGCAGCAGCAAAAGGTCTGCTTTGTCCACGCCCTTGAGCGGCAGCTTGTCGAGCAGGCGTGAGAAAAACTGTGACGCCTCCTGTCCCGGCGATTCGCCGCAGGGCGGCGGCTCGGGCGGAGGCGGGGGCGGCGCATTGCCGTGCGGCGGCTGACGGGGCGGCTCATCTCGCGGCGGGTCCTGCATGGGCACACGGGTGTAGATGCCGTCGTCATTGCGAAGATAGCGGTTATACATCCCTCAGCCCTCCTGCGACAGCAAAAATGTTTTGGCCAGATGGATGAGCCGCGCGAGCTGCGCGGCGCGCTCGACCTTGTCGCGCCGCTCCGGTTTCAAAAACGGGCGCAGCGCATGAAGGAGCGCGGCGGTCTCGCTGCTCGCGGGGCGATTCATCTGGCCGAGCACGGGCAGGAGCTTTTGCAGCATCGCCGGGTCGATGCCGCCGAGTAGCGATGACAGGTCTGCCGGCGGTCCGCCCTGCGGGGTCTGCGGCGGTGGAGCTTGCGGCGGTGCGCCTGCGCTGCCCTGCGGGGGCGGTGCATCGCCTTCCGGCGTGCCCATCTGCTGCGATAGGCTCTGCGCCATCTGCATCACCTGCGCCATGGCATTGGGATCGGAGAGCAGCGTATTCAGTTTATCCTCCCACTCGCTCACGGTCCTCGCCTCCTTTGCCGCCGGTCTGCCTTACTTCTGCGCCGCGTCGTTCAGCCGCTTCATCAGCTCCGCACCCTGCGGGCTGCGCATGAGGCTTGAGAGCATGGCGGCAAGGTCCTTCGTGTTGCCGTGGGCGGCATTCTGCGCGGCCTGTTCCAGCGCCGCGCCGCCGTCCTGCGCGGTGAGCATCTGCATGAGCTTTTGCCCGTCGCCCGATTGGAGCACAGCCTGCGCCATGGCCGGATTCTTCTTGAATTTTTCAATGATGGTCTGCGTTTTGTTGTCCATTTTACTGCCTCCGCATCGATCAGTCTCATGGCAGTATATGAGCGCGGCGGCGAGGGCGTGCCTGCACGGATGGAAAAAATTTTGCAAAAGTGCGAAAGAACGTGAAAGAAATCGCCCGGCCCGTGCACATATATGGTGTAAGGCCTTTGAGGAGAGAAACATATATGTTTTCAAACGAAGCATTTGCCCCAATCGCAGAAAAGTACATGGACACGGTCTTTCGCGTGGCCTACGGCTGGCTCAGAAACCCGGACGACGCCAACGATGTGACGCAGGACGTATTGATAGAGCTGTACAAAACAGATAAAGCGTTCGAGTCGGACGCCCATTTGAAAAACTGGCTCATCCGCGTCACCGTCAATCGCTGCAAGATGCTCTTCCGCTCGCCGTGGCGCAGGCACGAGGATATCGACGACTACGCCGAAACGCTGCCCTTTGAGCAGCCGCAGGACGGCGAGCTGTTCAAAGCCGTGATGATGCTCGACAAAAAATACCGCGTGCCGCTGCTGCTCTTTTACTACGAAGGATACTCGACGGCGGAGATCGCCTCGATGCTCTCCATCGCGGAGAAGACCGTCAGCACAAGGCTCTATCGCGCAAGGGCGAAGCTCAGAACGATTTTGGAGGAGGAGTAAAGCAATGACGGAAAAAGAGAGATTTCAACGCGCATTCGCGCCGCTGCACGCCTCCCCGGACACGATGACGGAGGTAATGAAGATGACAGAACGGAAAACAAAACGCCCCGCGCTGCACCGCGCCGCGACTATCGGCCTCGCTGCCGCGCTCGTGCTGGCGCTCGGCAGCGTCGCCTATGCCTCGGACCTCGGCGGCATCCAGCGCACGGTGCAGCTCTGGCTCAACGGTGAGATGACGGACGCAACGCTGACGGTAAACGAGGGAAGCTACACCCTGCGCTATCCGGACAAGGACGGCACCGAGCACGAAAGGGGCGGCGGTGGCATCGCCATTGAAGACGACGGAACGGAGCGGGCGCTGACGGAGGAAGAGATGTTAGAGCATCTCAACGCGCCCGAGGTCGTTTACGAAGATGACGGCACGGTGATGATCTACTACCGCGGCCAGTCGCTCGACATTACAGACCGCTTTGATGAAAATGGCCTTTGCCATGTTTTGCTGCGCGATGAGCAGGACGGAGGAAAAACGCTCTTTGTCACGATCCGCTACAACGATTGCTACTCGTACAACTCAACGAAATACGAAGACCCCTACGGCCGCAGGTAAGGCAGCCTGCGCTGAGCGGAAAAATATCCCGCATGCTGAAAGCATGCGGGATATTTTTTGTCAACAACGCAATTATTTCTGCGCCTTTCCGTAGTCGCAGTCCTTTCTCAGCGGGCAGGTTTCGCAGTTTGTCTTGCGCGCGGTGCAGATGTCACGTCCGAAAAGCACCATGCGGTGGCAGAAGTCGCTCGATTCCTCCGGCGGGAGCACCTGACGAAGCTGTTTTTCCACGCTCAGTGGGTCCTTGCTGCCGTCGGTGAGGCCGAGGCGCCCCGTGATGCGGATGCAGTGCGTGTCGCAAACGTAAGCGGGCTGGCCGTAGATATCGCCGAGGATGAGGTTCGCCGTCTTGCGCCCGATGCCGGGCAGCGCCGTCAATTCCTCCATCGTGCCGGGGACCTTGCCGCCGTGCTGTTCGAGCAGGATCTTCGCGCACTCGACGAGATCCTTCGACTTGGTGTTGTAAAATCCGCAGGAGCGGATGGCCTCGCCGACCTCTTCATAGGTTGCGTTCGCAAAGGCCTCGAGCGTCGGAAATTTGGCGAAGAGCGACGGCGTGACCATGTTCACGCGCGCGTCGGTGCACTGGGCGGAAAGCCGCACGGCGAACAGAAGCTCGTAGTCCTTTTTATATTCGAGCGAGCAGCGCGCGTTGGGGTAGAGGACCTTCAATTCGTCCACGATGCGGCGGACGGCGGCTTTGGATTTCATGGCGTGACCTCCTGCGGATTCATCAATACTGCCGACAGTATACCATACGAGCGCGGAAAAATCGACACAAAAAGACTGTGCAAGGGAAGAAAATCGTGCTATAATCAAAGCACTTTCTTGCAAGGGAGGGTACGTGATGAAATTACTGTTCAAGCAGCGCTTTTTTTCGTGGTTCGATAGCTACGATATCTACGACGAAGCCGGCAATACCGTCTTTACGGTCGAGGGCAAGCTCGCGTGGGGACATTGCCTGCATATCCTGAATGCCGCGGGCGAGCACATCGGCACCGTGCAGCAGCGGGTGCTGACCTTTCTTCCCAAGTTTGAGCTTTACATCGGCGAGGAATATTACGGCTGCATCTGTAAGGAATTCACGTTCTTCACCCCGCGCTTCACGCTCGAGTGCAGCGACTGGGAAGTGAACGGCAGCTTCATGGAATGGGACTACACGATCGACAGCGCCTCGCGCGGCTGCATCGCCACCATCACGAAGGAACTCTTCCACTGGACGGATACCTATGTGATCGACGTGGCCGAAGCGCAGGACGCGCTGGGCGCGCTGATGGTCGTGCTGGCCATCGACGCGGAAAAATGCAGCAGGAACAACTGATATGAGTGAAAAGAGACCTTTGGCGGACGAGATCCGCCCGATGACGCTCGACGAGGTCGTCGGGCAGCAGCATTTATTGGGGAAGGGCGCGCTGTTGCGCCGGCTCATCGAGTCCGGCTCGAGCGCGAATATGATCTTCTATGGGCCGAGCGGCACGGGAAAGACGACGATCGCCAACATCATCGCCAACCGCACGAACAAGACCCTCTACCGCCTGAACGCGACGACCGCGAGCTTGCAGGACGTCAAGAGCATCATCTCCGACGTCGGCACGATGATGGCGCCGGGCGGCATCCTGCTCTATCTTGACGAAATTCAGTATTTCAACAAAAAGCAGCAGCAGAGCCTGCTCGAATTCATGGAAAACGGCTCGATCACGCTGATCGCGTCGACGACGGAGAACCCGTATTTTTACGTTTACGGCGCGCTTTTATCCCGTTCGACGGTGTTTGAGTTCAAAAACGTCAGCGCGGAGGAGACGATCCCCGCGGTCGAGCGCGCGCTCGGTATCCTGAAAGCGCGCAGCGAGCTGCCGCTTTCGTGGGAGGACGATGTGCCGCGTGTCATCGCGCAGCAGTGCGGCGGCGATGTGCGCAAGGCCGTGAGCGCCTGTGAGCTTTTATACGAGGCGACGGAGGCTGTCCACGGCGAACTGACACTGAAAAGTGAAGACGCCTTACAGGTCGCGCAGCGCAGTGCCATGCGCTACGACAAGGGCGGTGACGCGATGTACGACTGCGCGTCGGCGCTGATGAAGTCGCTGCGCGGCAGCGACCCGGACGCGGCGCTCCATTACCTCGCAAGATTTTTAGAGGCGGGCGATCTGGTCACGCCATGCAGGAGGTTACTCTGCTCGGCGAGCGAGGATGTGGGCATGGCCTATCCGCAGGCTATCGCCATCGTCAAGGCCTGCGTCGACACCGCGATGCAGCTCGGCCTTCCCGAAGCGCAGCTGCCGCTGGCGCAGGCGGCAATCCTGCTTGCCACCGCGCCCAAGTCCAACAGCGTCATCGAGGGCATTTCCGCCGCGTGGACGGACGTGAAGGCGGGCAAGTGCGGCAATTTCCCGCGCTGCCTTCAGAATGTCCACGCCGATTCGACCGGCGGCGCGCAGGGGCAGAACTACAAGTACCCGCATTCCTACCCGAACCATTGGGTGAAGCAGCAGTATTTGCCCGACGAGCTCAAAGACGTGCAGTATTACCGCTACGGCGACAATAAGACCGAGCGCGCCGCCGCGCAGTACTGGGAAGCGATCAAGGGGTGAGTGTATGGACCTGAGGTTGAATGATATTGTCGAAATGAAGAAGCCGCATCCCTGCGGTGAGAAAATATGGCTCGTGACGCGCGTGGGCATGGATATCAAGCTCAAATGCACGCGCTGCGGCCGCGAGGTGATGCTCCCGCGCGCCAAGGCGGAAAAGGGCATCAAGAAAATCGTAGAAAGAGAGGAAGCCCATGAATAAGAAAACGAGAGCCGTCGCGATCTTGCTGGTCGCGGTGATGATCTTATCGCTCGTTGCGTCGATGATCATTCCCTACCTCTAAGGGCGGGGGGGCGCGGCAGTCGCCGCGCAGAAAAAACGGAACAAAAAGGGACGTTGCTTCTTTGGGGAAGGGATGTCCTTTTTTCTGTCTCATGGCACGGCGTCTTTCGCCCTTTTCTTTTTTTACCCGTTGCTATAATGGACTTCCGTTGAGGGAGGTGGGCCATGGTCATCTACATCGAGAGCGTCTTTGTGTTCAACGCTCTGGTCGATTACTTATTACTGTTCGGTGCTGCGCGGCTGGCCGGGCGGACAGTCGCACGGAAAAGACTGCTGCTTGGCGCGGCGGTCGGCGGGATCTATGCTGCGGCGCAGCTCTTTTTGCCGAGCAGCGGCCTTTTCCTGCTGCTTTCGCTCGCGGGGATGGGAGCGGCGGCATATTACGGCAGCGGGCGGGCGATCAAGCTGACGCTGCTGTTTTTTCTCGCTTCCTGCGGCCTTGCGGGTGCGGTCGTGCTGCTGGGGCAGAGCTTTGGGTCGATGGCGCGCTTTGCGCGCGGTGTGGTGACGGCAGACCTTCCGTGGGGGATCTTTCTGGCTGCGGCGGGGATATCCTATCTGCTGCTCTCCGTCGTGTTCCGCTTCGGCGCGGCGCGCACGGGGAAGGAAACAGCGGACGTGACCGTCACCTATCGCGGGAAAACGGTCCGCGTGCGGCTGCTGCGCGACACGGGCAACACGCTCTGCGACCCCGCGACAGGCTTTGGCGTGCCGGTCATCGACCGTCACGCGCTGGGTGACCTTGTGAGCGAGGAAGAGGCTGCGGCGCTGCCGCGCATCGCCTATTGCAGCGTGGGAAATGCGGACGGAACACTGCCGCTGCTGTGCTGTGAAGGGATAACAGTTGACGGAATAAAGCTTGGACCGCGCGCGGTAGCGCTGACGGAGCGGCCGCCCGGCGACGGCGGCGCCTATGCGGGACTGTGGTGCGAAGCGTGCGAAAAGGGGGAGAAAAATGTTCAGAACGCTATGGCGTAGGCTGCGCTTCTGGCTCATCGACCATGGGCTTCTCGCGCGGCGGGGGATATTCTACATCGGCGGCAGCGACACGCTCCCGCCGCCACTCGAGCGGGCAGAGGAGGCGGCCCTCATCGCACGCATGGATGCGGGCGACGAGAGCGTGCGGCGCACGCTCATTGAGCGCAACCTGCGCCTCGTCGCTTACATCGCGCGCCGGTTCGAGAATACCGGTATCAACATCGAAGATCTCATTTCCATCGGCACGATCGGCCTTATCAAGGCGGTGAACACCTACCGCAGCGACAAGAACATCAAGCTCGCGACCTACGCCTCGCGCTGCATCGAAAATGAGATCTTGATGCACCTGCGCAAGACCGCGCCGCAGAAGTCCGAGGTCAGCTTCGACGAGCCGCTCAACACCGACTGGGACGGCAACGAGCTGCTGCTCTCTGACATTCTCGGTACCGACGAGGACATGGTGATGAAGCCCATCGAGGATGACGTGGACCGAGAGCTGCTGATGGACGCGGTCAGTCGGCTCAATGCAAGGGAGAAGGAGATCATCACGCTGCGCTTCGGCCTCGGCGGGCAGGAGGAAAAGACGCAGAAGGAGGTCGCCGACCGTATGGGGATCTCACAGAGCTATATCTCGCGGCTCGAGAAGCGCATCATTGCGCGGCTGAAGAAGGAAATCCTCAAAATGAGTTGACAAGCGAGTGAAAAAACGGTATGATGCAAAGCGAAAAAGCGAGGAAAAGGAGCAGTATCCGCATCCGAAAGCGAAGAGAGAGGGCGGCCGGTGTAAGCCCTTGTGCAGGATGCGGGGAAGTCGCCTTGGAGCTGCCGCGCTGAAAAAGAAGTAGGCCGGACGGGAACTCCCGTTACAGAGATCGGAGTGTCCGCAGATGCGGAAATTCAGGTGGTACCACGGTCTTTGATCGCCCTGAGCAGCTTTCGCTGCTCGGGGCGGTTTTTACTTTCGGGAGGGGACCATGGAACAGTACATTTTTTCGCCCACAGCCTGTGAATCGGGGTTGGAAGAGGAGCTTGCCGCAGCGCTTGAAAAGCGGACAGAGGTCATTTCCCGCGCATCGTTTCCGAATATGTGGAAAAAAACGGACGCCCTCAATCGCTATGCGGCGCGGGGAAGAATCCAAAATGGCCTTTTTCGAAAAATCCTTTCGTGGATACTGATTCTGGCGGGGCTTTTCTTGGCGATCCCGGGAATGATGGAGCCGGAAGAGCTGCGCACGCCGCTTGTGCTGGGTATCTTTTTCGTGTTATTGGGTCTTCTGAGCCTGCTGGGAAGGCGCCTTGTGCGAAAGGATGCTTCGTTCCGTCGGGCGGCAGCTAAGCTGCTGAAAACCACAAGCGGTTTAGACGCAGTGAGCGTGCAGGTCGTTTTTAATGACGAGGGAATGTCGATCATCACACAAGATGATGCGTGCAGCGTTCCGTATGCCGAGATGGAAATGCTCATCGAAACGCCGCAGCTGTATCTTCTGACCCATGATGGGCAGGCAACTGTTTTACAGAAGAAAGATCTGACGGGCGAGGCCGAAGCATTTTCCGCATTTTTAGCTTCTCACGCGCTTAGCGTATACCGAACGGAAGAAAAATAAGAACACTATTAGAGTTTCAAGATAGGAGAAAACCAATGAAAGAATTACCCAAAATCTATGAGCCGCAGCAGGTCGAGGGCCGCATCTATCAGATGTGGATGGACCACGACTGCTTCAGGGCCGAGCCGGACCCCGACAAGAAGCCGTTTTCCATCGTCATGCCGCCGCCGAACGTCACCGGCCAGCTGCACATGGGCCACGCGATGGACTCGACGCTTCAGGATATCCTGACGCGCTTTAAGCGGATGCAGGGCTACTCTGCCCTGTGGCTCCCCGGCACCGACCATGCGGGCATCGCCACGCAGATCAAGGTCGAAGAGGAGCTGCGCACCAAAGAGGGGCTGACGCGCTACGATCTCGGCCGCGAGAAGTTCCTGCAGCGCGTGTGGCAGTGGAAGGAAAAGTACGGCAACCGCATCGTCGAGCAGCAGCAGAAGATGGGCGCGAGCTGCGACTGGTCGCGCTCCCGCTTTACGATGGACGAGGGCTGCTCCAAGGCCGTGCGCGAGACGTTCTGCGAGCTCTACGACAAGGGCCTCATCTACAAGGGCAGCCGCATCATCAACTGGTGCCCGCACTGCCTGACCGCGCTCTCCGACGCAGAGGTCGAGTATGTCGACAAGCCCGGTCACCTCTGGTATATCCGCTATCCGCTCTCTGACGGCAGCGGCGACATCGTCGTTGCCACCACCCGTCCCGAGACGATGATGGGCGATACGGGCGTTGCGGTCAACCCCGAGGATGAGAAGTTCAAGCACCTCATCGGCAAGACCTGCATCCTGCCGATCATGAACCGCGAAATTCCCATCGTGGGCGACGAATACTGCGAGATCGGCTTCGGCACGGGCGCTGTTAAGATGACCCCCGCGCACGACCCTAACGACTTTGAGGTCGGCCTGCGCCACAACCTTGAGGTCATCCGCGTCATCGCCGATGACGGCACCATCAACGAAAACGGCGGCAAGTATAACGGCATGGACCGCTACGAGTGCCGCAAGGCCATCGTCAAGGACCTGGAGGAGCAGGGCTATCTCATCAAGACCGAGCCCTATTCCCACAACGTCGGCACCTGCTACCGCTGCCACAACGACGTTGAGCCGCTGATCTCCGCGCAGTGGTTTGTCAAGATGGAGCCGCTTGCCAAGGAAGCCATCCGCGTCGTCAACGACGGCACGATCAAGTTCGTGCCCGAGCGCTTCACCAAGACCTATATCAACTGGATGGAGAACGTGCACGACTGGTGCATCTCCCGTCAGCTCTGGTGGGGTCATCAGATCCCCGCGTGGTACTGCGACGAGTGCGGCCACATCAACGTCAAGCGCGACGACCCCACCGAGTGCGAAAAGTGCGGCTGCAAGCACCTGACGCGCGAGGAGGATGTGCTCGATACATGGTTCTCGTCCGCGCTCTGGCCCTTCTCCACGATGGGCTGGCCCGATACGACCTCGGCCGACCTCAACTACTGGTATCCCACGTCCGTCATGGTCACAGGCTATGACATCATCTTCTTCTGGGTCGCGCGCATGATCTTCTCCGGCATGGAGCAGATGAAGAAGGAGCCGTTCAAGACCGTCTTCATCCACGGCCTCGTCCGCGATGACAAGGGCCGCAAGATGAGCAAGTCCCTCGGCAACGGCATCGACCCGCTGGAGATGGCCGAGAAGTACGGCGCGGACGCGCTGCGCTTCAACCTCATCACCGGCAACTCCCCGGGCAACGATATGCGCTTCTACGTCGAAAAGTGCGAGGCGATGCGCAACTTCTGCAACAAGATCTGGAACGCGAGCCGCTTCGTGATGATGAACCTGACGATCGACCACGTGGCGCTGCCCGAAAAGCTCGAGCTCGAGGACAAGTGGATTCTCTCGAAGCTCAATACGCTCATCCGCGAGGTCACGGACAATATGGACGCCTTCGAGCTCGGCGTCGCGTCCGCAAAAATTTATGACTTCATCTGGGACAACTACTGCGACTGGTTCATCGAGCTGACGAAGAACCGCCTGAACAGCGAGGATCCCGCCGCGCGCGAGAACGCGCAGAACGTCCTCTGCTACGTGCTCATCGAGACGCTCAAGCTGCTCCACCCGTTCATGCCGTTCATCACCGAGGAGATCTGGCAGGCGCTGCCGCACGAGGGTGAGTTCCTGATGCTCTCGAAGTGGCCGGAGTACAACGAAAAGTTCAGCTTCCCCGCCGAGGAGGAGGCGATGCAGACCGTTATCGAGGCCATCACCGCCATCCGTGCCCGCCGCAACGAGATGAATGTTGCGCCGTCGAAGAAGGTGCACTACACCGTCGCCACCGCGCACGCCGATACGTTCAGCACCGGTATCCCGTTCTTCACGCGTCTGGCCTCTGCCAGCGATGTGACGATCGTGCCCGCCGATGCCGCCATCGACGCAGACGGCAAGGTCGAGGTCGACACCCATGCCGCGCGCATCTTCATGCCGCTTGCAGAGCTGGTCGACTTTGAAAAGGAGCTTGCGCGCATCGCCAAGGAGAAGGCGAACGCCGAAAAGCAGCTCGCCGGCATCGAGAATAAGCTCAGCAACGAGAAGTTCCTTGCCAAAGCGCCCGAGGCTGTCGTCAACGGCGCCCGCGCCGACGCGGAAAAGCTCCGCGCGCTCATTGAGAAGCTCGACGCTTCCGCCGCCGCAATGAAGAAGTAAAGAATTTCCGTAAAAAGCAAAAGGTTGCGTTCTCTCGTGCGAGAGAACGCAACCTTTTTGCAGGTGCGTTGCGGGAAGATGGCGTCAGGCTTTTTCCCAGGTGAATTTCACGCGCAGGCGGTGCTTGGGCCGGAGTTGCGCTGCGAAAACGTCCTGATCGCGCACAACACTGCCCGTGCGCAGCGTGGAGAGCAGGAATCCGAGCTGTATCATGTTGAGCAGCAGTGTCCTGACGCCGAAGGTGAAGAGCGGGAAGGCTGTGCCGCCCGCAAGCGGGATCAGCGTAAGGTCGCAGAGAAGGTAGGCGACTGTCTGTGCACCGAACGACAGCAGCACAGAATAGGAGACGAGGCGCGCGAGCATACTCTCCTGCCTGCGGCATCGGCGGAAGGCAACGATCAGCAGGGCAGAGAGCAGCGCAGCAAGCGCGATGAGCGCAAGCCAGCCGCAGCGGTGGACGAGCAGCGTCATCGCGTGATCCTGCAAGCTTGTGATGCCGTCGCAGCCGTAACGGGCGAGATGCGGGCCGCTGTAAGTCCCAACGTCGCCCTGACCGATGAGCCTTGCGTTTTGCAGCAGCTCACGCAGCATGGCGATCCGATACCCACGGCCTTCAATCTGAGCATAGGGATCAAGCACGAGAGCGAGCTGCCGCGAAAACCAGAGCGCACCGAGAGCGAGACCTGACACAATACAGGCGGCGAGCGGCAGGATAGTGAGCAGCATTTCCAGCTTCCTTCCAAGACCAAACCAGCCGCTGCGGGCGCAGAAGATCAGCAGTGCGCCGTCGCAGAGGAACGAAAAGCACAGATCGGTCAGGCTCGGGATGGCTGCGCAGAATCGGAGCTGCACCGCAAGGCAGACAAAGGCGGCGAAAACGCCCCAGCCGCGCCACCCGCGCAGCGCATAGAGCAGCAGGGCGAACATCAGCGGGAGCAGCAGCGGCAGGCCGCGCAGGAGAAGACGTGTTGAGACATAGGTGCGGAAGAGCGAAAACCCGCCGACGGGCAGCAGACTGAGCGGCACGAGCGCGGTATGGAATACAAGCGCAAGCGGCAGGGCAAAGCGTCCGAGCAGCGTAAAATCAAGAAAATACGCTGCAAGCATCGCCGCCGTGCCGAGCAGCAGCGCCGCGCACTGCCGCGTGAGGAAAATACCGTCGTCGCCAGCGCTCACGAGCGCAGTGAAAGCGAGTCCGGAGAGCGCAATGACGGCGGCGAGCACAAAAAGCGCCGTCGGCGTTTTGGGGCGGTGAACGCGGTCAAGCGCCGTGCCGATCTCATACGGGTCACCCGTCAGACGGAGGGATTCCGCCGTCGCGATGGTCTCGTCCATGCCCTGTGCCATCAGCGTGTCGCGCTGGTCGCACAGGTGCGTCAGAAGCTCGTCCTCCACGAGCGGACGCGCCTTTTTCCAGCGCAGCTGCTCGGCAGCGGTGCGGGCAAATTGAGCAAAGGTCTCAGGCAGGGCCAAGGCAGCCGCCCCCTTTCAGCACGCGGTCTACCGCAGCGGTGAACGCCGACCATTCGTCTTCCTTTTCGCGCAGCAGATGCTGCCCCTTGCACTCCAAATGATAATAGCGGCGCGGACGCGCTGCGCCCTCATCCTTTTCGTAGGAGTGGATGAGCGCTTTATCCTCGAGCGAGTGCAGTAGGGGATAGAGCGTGCCGGTCTTGAGTGCGAACGCGCGCTCGGAGCGGCGGGCGAGCTCTTCGATCATCTGATACCCATACATATCCTGCCCGTCGAGCAGCTTGAGCACGAGCATCGTCGTGCTGCCCGCGAGCAGACTTTTGTCAACGGCCATAGATGTACCTCCAAATAAGTAGATTGCCTATATAGTAGATTATCTATATAGTAGCGGGAGCAGGAGAAATTGTCAAGGGGAAAACAAGGGGGATTGCAAAAAAAGCGCGATTTTGCTATGCTGAGAGAAAAGCAGGATAAGGGGGAGATTTTCCATGAACAGGATCACGCTTGGCAAGACGGGGCTTGTCATTGAGAAGAACGGCTTTGGCTGTCTGCCGATCCAGCGCATCAGCGAGCAGGATGCGGTCAACCTGCTGCACAAGGCGTATGACGGCGGCATCAACTTTTTCGACACGGCGCGCGCGTATTCCGACAGCGAGCAGAAGGTCGGCGCGGCGTTCTCGTCGATGCGCGACAAGATCGTGCTGGCGACGAAGACCGGCGCGCCGACGGCGGAGGGCTTTTGGAAGGACCTCGAGACGAGCCTTCGCACGCTGAAGACCGACTACATCGATATCTACCAGTTCCACAACCACGCCTTCTGCCCGAAGCCGGGCGGGGAGGACGGCCTTTACGACGCGGCGCTCGAGGCAAAGAAGCAGGGGAAGATCCGACACATTTCCATCACGAACCACCGCCTCGCTGTGGCGCACGAGGCCATCGACTCGGGGCTCTATGAGACGCTGCAGTTCCCGTTCAGCTATCTGGCGGGCGAGCAGGAGATGGAGCTTGTCCGGAAGTGCCGCGCGCAGAGCATGGGCTTTATCGCCATGAAGGGCATGGCGGGCGGCCTGATCCGCGACGGCTTTACGGCGGCGGCGTGGATGGCGCAGCAGGAGGGCGTTGTGCCCATCTGGGGCGTGCAGCGCGAGAGCGAGCTTGATCAGTTTTTGCAGTGCATCCGCGAGGGCACCGAGCTGACAGACGAGCGCAGGGCGACCATCGAGCGCGACCGCAGGGAGCTCTGCGGCGAATTCTGCCGCGGCTGCGGCTACTGTATGCCGTGTCCCGCGGGAATTGAGATCAACCAGTGCGCGCGAATGTCGCTCATGCTGCGAAGAGCACCCGCGGCGGCGTGGTTGACCGAGGAATGGCAGCAGAAAATGCACCAGATTGAAAATTGCCGCCACTGCGGGCACTGTATGTCGAAGTGCCCCTACGGTCTCAACACGCCCGAGCTCCTGCAGGCGAACTACAAGGACTACTGGGAGGTGCTCGCGGCCAGCAAGGCGGAGAAATGAAGCTGGATTTTTCACAAAAATACGCCGTCCGGCCGCTGACGGCGGGGGATGTAGACAAGATTTTAGCGCTCTGCGCGGAGAACGAGCAGTTCTACCGCTACCATCCGCCGCTTGCGACGAGGGAGAGCATTCTGGCGGACATGACGGCGCTGCCGCCGGGGACCGGTGCGGAAAATAAGCACTATCTCGGCTTTTTTGACGGAGATGCGCTCATCGCCGTGCTGGACCTGATCGAGCGCTACCCGCAGCAGAACACGGCCTACATCGGCTTTTTTATGACGAAGAAGGAGCGGCAGAGCTGCGGCCTCGGCACTTCTTTGATCGGAAAATTGTTCGATGAACTGCGGAAGGAGAAGTTTTGCAGGGTGCGTCTTGCGATCGACAGGGGAAACCCGCAGAGCAAGGCGTTCTGGGAAAAGAACGGCTTTGCGCTGACAGGCGAAGAATTCCCGCGCGATGATTCGGCGTATCTGCCGATGGAACGCGCGCTGTAAAACTGAAAAGAAAGCACCGCTGTGCAAATTATTTGCGCAGCGGCGATTTCCATTTTTAGCGAGGCGGCGGTCATTTCGGGGCACAAGGCTTGACCCTTGCCGCGCTGACGATAAAAAAATCGGTGAAGACACGTTCCTTACACCGGCGGAGGAGGTCGATCGTCGGATTCACTGCGCGCCGTGAGGCACCTTTGCCTTGGCGCTGAGCTTGTCGGCGCGAACGGCGAAGACCTCGACCGCACGGGCCTGCTCTTCGGTAAACGGATCCTCGCGCCCGGCCATGTGGCGCATAAGGGCAGTCAGCGCGGCGAGCTTTTCCGCGCCGTCTAAGAATTCGACATGGCCGACGCCGGTGACGGAGGCGAAATAGTAGCCGCACCGACAGGCGGCGTCCTGCTCGTCGAGCGCGCCGCGGCAGTCCATTTCAAAGGCGACCGTCGGATTTTTGCGCAGAATATCGAGCTTGCGGCCCTCGCGGGCGCTGTGGCAAAAGAAGGAAAACACGCCGTTTTCGCAAGCATAGCCGAAATTCAGCGGCAGAAGGTAAGGCTCACCGGCATCTATCATAGCGAGGTGAATTACTTTACAGTCGTTGATGATCGATAGAATTTCGTTCAAATCGGTGATCTCACGGTCGTTTCTTCGCATAGGCCGGCCCTCCTTGTTTTTTTACATGATAACGGATGAGCGGAAAAAAAGCAAGCGGGGAGAAATAAAGCGCGGCCGACGACAGGGAGCGACAAAAAATACGCGGGCGGACAGGCTATACTCGCATCAAGCACCTTGCAGTGCCTTTGAGAAGGCGAAGAAGGGAGAAAGCAATGGAGATCATTTCCAAAGAGACGGGCCGCGAGCTGACGCTCACGCTGCGCGGCGAGCTTGACCATCACGGGGCAAAGAACGTGATGCAGCGCATGGAGCTGGCGCTGGACGCTGCGCTGCCGCTCAAGCTGATACTGGACTTTTCGGGCGTGAGCTTTATGGATTCGTCGGGGATCGCGGTCGTGATGCGCGCACAGAAGCGGATGCGGGCGCTCGGCGGCGGCGCAGCGCTGCGGCGCGTTCCGCCGCAGGCAAAGCGTGTGTTCGACACAGCGGGCATTTTCCGCATCATCCCGCTTGAGGAAGGAGAAAAGAGCGATGAAGGTAAAACCGAATAACTACATAGCCATCGAATTTCCGAGCCGCAGCGTCAACGAGGGGCTGGCGCGCGCCGCGGTCGCGGCGTTTGCCGCCCAGCTCGACCCGACGCTCGACGAGCTCGGCGATATCAAGACTGCCGTGAGTGAGGCGGTGACGAACGCCATCGTGCACGCCTATCCGCAGGAGATCGGAAAGATCGCGCTGCGCGCGAGCATTTTCGACGGCAACGTGCTCGAGATCACCGTGCGCGACTGGGGATGCGGGATCGCGGACGTCGAAAAGGCGCGCGAGCCGCTTTTCACGACCGGCGGAGAAGAGCGCAGCGGCATGGGCTTTACGATCATGGAGAGCTTTATGGATGCGCTGACGGTCCGGTCGAAAAACGGCAAGGGGACGGCCGTGACGATGAAGCGCAGGATCGCGCTGCGCACGGCACGCCGATGAACGGCACAGCGGAGCTGCTGGAGGCCGCGGTGCAGGGCGACGAGCAGGCCTGCGAGCAAATGCTGCGCGACAACAGCGGCCTCATCTGGAGCATCGTGCGCCGCTACTACGGACGCGGCGTGGAGCCGGATGACCTGTATCAGCTTGGATGCCTTGGATTCATCAAAGCGGTAAAGGGGTTTGACCTGACATTCGGAACGCAGTTTTCGACCTATGCCGTGCCAAAGATCGCCGGAGAGATCCGACGCTTTCTGCGTGATGACGGCGCGATCAAGGTCAGCCGCGGCATCCGCGAGCAGGCGGCGACGATCTTCGCCGCGCGCGAAAAGCTCAAAAACACGCTCGGACGGGAGCCGGTGCTCTCAGAGCTTTCCGAGGAGACGGGGCTGCGCCCCGAGGAAATCGCGCAGTGCGAGCTGGCGGTCGCCGAGCCGGAGAGCCTGCAGCGGGAAACGGGGGACGGGCTGACGCTCGAGGGAATGCTCGGCAGCGAGTCGCCCGAAGAGAGTCTGGTCGAAAAAATCGCGCTGCGGGAGGCGATAGAGGTGCTGCCCGAGCGCGAGAGGATGACGATTTTGCTGCGCTTTTTCAAGGGACTGACGCAGGAGCAGACGGCGCGCCTTCTGGGGGTGTCGCAGGTGCAGGTATCGCGTCTGGAACGGCGGGCGCTCGAGAAGTTGAGGGCGTTGCTTGCGGACGAGCCCTGAAAAAGTCCTCGTCCTGAAATTCTGTCATCGTGCCCCAGTAGCGCTTGGGCATATGCGTCATGCGCAGCTTTTCGTTTCTGCGCGCTTCGATGGCAACGGTGTCGTAAAAGCGGCGCCAAAGACGGCGATAACCGGCCTCCTCTTCATCTGGCGGCGCCATTTCAAAGTGCTCGAGCGGCACGATGCGCGACACGCCGCCGCTGTAGAGCAGCGCTTCGCGGTGTGTGCGGTCGTAGAGAAAAAACGTCTCGTTGTGGTAGCGCTCGCAGAAGTGACGGCGCAGCATGGGGAGCACACGGTTTTTCGGCTCGATTTCCGCGCCGAGCACGCCGTCAAAGTCGGAAAAGCGGGTAAAGCCGCGAAATTGCTCGACCTCGCCCGAGAGCAGTCGCACGGCCTTGAGCAGCGGAAGGTAGCTGTCGTCGCTGAGACGCGAGAGCAGCGGCGCGCCCTCACGGTAGAATTTGACGATGAAACGGTAAATGGCCATCTCCTTATCGGGCATACAGGTGAGGAACGCGCGGCGCAGGAAAGGGCCGACCTCGGGGCTCCTCTGAAAAAGGCTGCGATAGATGCGGCGGGCGTGGGCGCGGTCGGTCGCAACTGCGCGAATTGCAAAAAGCGAAGGCTCATCGTCCCCATCGCGCAGGATCGCGGTGGGGCGTTCTTTTTGCGTGTAGCTTTCGAACACGCAGCAGAGGAGCCCTTCAAAGCTGCCGTCGTATTCATAGATGATCTCGCGCCATGCCATGGGGTGCCTCCGTTCAGCCGACCTGATCAAAAAGCGATAGCTGCTCGGCCTCTGCCTGCGGCAGTGCGCGGCGCTCGACCGCGACCAGGTTTTGCAAAATGCCCTCCTGCGACAGCCTGAGCGGTGCAGCACAGCGCCCGCCGCAGGAGAGGAAATACTGCGCGCGCTTCATCACGACGCCGAGCTTTTTGAGATCCTCCGCGCGCAGCGAACCCGAGCGGCGCGCGAGCAGAATGCGCCTGGCGCTCACAACGCCAATCCCCGGCACGCGCAGCAGCGCTTCGTAATCAGCGCGGTTGACCTCGACAGGGAAGAACTCGGGATGACGCAGTGCCCAGCAGCACTTGGGGTCAAGCTGCGGGTCAAAGTCCGGTGCGCTGTCGTCGAGCAGCTCGCTTGCGCGAAAGCCGTAAAACCGCAGCAGCCAGTCGGCCTGATAGAGCCGATGCTCGCGCAGCAGCGGGGGCTTGGTGTCGAGAGAGGGGAGAAGCGTGTTCTCGACCACCGGCACATAGGCGGAGTAGAACACGCGTTTTAGCTTATAGGAATCGTAAAGCGCCTGCGTGAGATTCAGAATGTGCAGGTCGCTCTCCTTCGTCGCGCCGACGATGAGCTGCGTGCTCTGCCCCGCGGGGGCGAAGCGCGGCGCGTGCCGGTATTGAACGAGCTCCTGCCGGCTTTGCTTCGCGCGGTCGCGGATCTGTGTCATTGGGCGCAGGATGGACTGCTTTGTCTTGTTGGGGGCGAGCAGCCTGAGCCCTGCCTCGCTCGGCAGTTCGATGTTCACGCTCAGGCGGTCGGCGAGAAACCCGAGCTGCTCCACCAGCTCCGGCGACGTGCCGGGGATGGCCTTGGCGTGGATGTAGCCGTTGAAGCGATATTCATTGCGCAGGATCGACAGCGCGCGGATCATCAGCTCCGTTGTGTAATCCGGCGAGTGCAGCACGCCGGAGGAGAGAAACAGCCCCTCGATATAGTTGCGGCGATAGAACTGGATGGTCAGCTCCGCCAGTTCCTCGGGCGTGAAGGTCGCGCGCGGGGTGTCGTTCGTGCAGCGGTTGACGCAGTATTTGCAGTTGTAGCAGCAGTCGTTCGAGAGCAGGACCTTCAAAAGCGTCACGCAGCGGCCGTCCGCCGAAAACGTGTGGCAGCAGCCGGCAACGGAGGACGATGTGCAGCCGATCTTCCCCTCCTGATAGCCGCGCTTTGCGCCGCTTGAGGTACAGGCGGCGTCGTATTTTGCAGCGTCGGCCAGAATGGTGAGCTTATCGAGCAGCTCCATTTTGCTCAGCGGGCATATCTTGCCTTACGGCGCTTGGACGGCTGGTCGAGCAGAAACAGCAGGTCCATCACCTTGGTGGTGACAACGCTGACGCCGATGAGAACGAAGATGAAAGTAGAAGCGGCCATTTGGAACATCCTCCTTGCGGTTAGAACTTTTGTTCGAGTAAAATTATAAATCGAACATTCGTTCTTGTCAACTAAAAAATCGAACAAAAAGTCGATTTTTGCCGAAGGCAGTTGACCGGAAAGGAAAAAAAGGGTAAGATGTGGAAAGTTCAGGAAAGGGAAACAGAGCATATGAGTGATTTTAACGCCCGCTATGCCGCCGCCCGCAGAGCGGCCATCGCGCGGGATTTTGCAAAAATGAACCCCGAGCAGCGCCGCGGCGTGCTGACGACCGAGGGCGCGCTGCTGCTGCTCGCAGGCGCGGGCAGCGGCAAAACGACGGTGCTCATCAACCGTGTCGCAAACCTTTTGACCTACGGGCGGGGAAGCGACAGCTCGGAGGTGCCGTCCTGGGCGACGGAGGATGACCTTGCGTTTCTCGAAGGCTACCCCGAGCAGCCGACGGCGGAGGAGCGCAGCCGCATGGTGCGTCTCTGCCGTCTTGACCCCGCCGCGCCGTGGTCGGTGCTGGCGGTGACGTTTACGAACAAGGCGGCAAACGAGCTGCGCGAACGCCTGTCCGCTTTCGGCATCCAGGGGGCGGAGAGCGTATGGGCGATGACGTTCCACTCCGCCTGCGTGCGCATCCTGCGCCGCGATATCGACCGCCTCGGCTTTTCGCGCGACTTTACCATTTATGATACGGACGACTCCAAGCGCGTCATCAAGGATATTTTGAAGGAGCTGAACATCGACGAGAAGAAGCTCACGCCGCGCGAGGTGCTTTCGGCCATTTCAAACGCGAAAGACGCGATGGAATCGCATCAGGATTATTCCCGCCGCTGGAAGGACAGCGGCGATTGGCGCAGAGAGGCCATCGCCAAGATCTACACGCGCTACGTGCGCAGGCTTGCCGAGGCGAATGCGCTCGATTTCGACGATATCATCCTTCACGCGGTCACGCTGCTGCAGCAGGAGGATGAGGTACGCGACTATTACCGCCGCAAGTTCCGCTATGTGCTGATCGACGAGTATCAGGACACAAACCGCCTGCAATACCTTCTGATGAAGCAGCTTGTGGGGGAGAAGGGCAACATCTGCGTTGTCGGCGATGACGACCAGAGCATCTACAAGTTCCGCGGCGCGGACATCACGAACATCCTGAACTTTGAAAAGGAGTACCGGGGCTGCCGCACGATCCGCCTTGAGCAGAACTACCGCTCGACGCAGAACATCCTCGACGCGGCGAACGCCGTCATCAAGAACAATACGGGGCGAAAGGGAAAGACCCTCTGGACCGACGCGGGCGCGGGCGACCGAGTGCTCATCAAGACTGTCTTCAACGAGCAGGACGAGGCGAACTTTGTCGTCAGCAGCATCATGATGGACTATAACCGCGGGCGGAACTGGAAGGATAACGCCATTTTGTACCGCATGAATGCGCAGTCGAATGCTCTTGAATATGCGTTCAAGCGCAACGGCGTGCCGTATCAGGTCGTGGGAGGAACAAAGTTCTTCGAGCGTGCGGAGGTCAAGGATATGCTTGCCTACCTCGCGGTCATCAATAACCCGAGCGACGATCTGCGCCTGCGCCGCATCATCAACAACCCGCCGCGCGGCATCGGCAATACGACCATCGAGCGTGTGCAGGGCATTGCGGGCGAGCAGGGCGTGCCGATAATCTCCGTTCTGCGTGCGGCGGGGGAGTACGCCCTGCTCAAGAGCGCGGCGGGCAAGCTGGAGCGCTTTGCCGCCCTCATCGATTCGCTGCGGGAGGCGGCGGAGACGATGGAGCTCTCTGAATTCTACGATGTGGTCTGCGAGCAGACGAGCTATGTGCGCGCCCTTCAGGAGAAGAACGACATGGAGAGCCGCGGGCGGCTCGAAAACGTGCAGGAACTCAAGTCGAACATCGCATCTTTCCTTGAAAATGACCCGGAGGACGCGACGCTCTCGGGCTTTTTGAACGAGATCGCGCTCTATACCGACCTTGACAGCGCGACAGGCGACAACTGTGTAACGATGATGACGATGCACAGCGCAAAGGGCCTTGAATTTCCCTGCGTGTATGTTGTCGGCATGGAGGAGGGAATCTTCCCCGGCGAGCGTGTACGCTACAATGACGAAGAGGTCGAGGAAGAGCGCAGACTGTGCTATGTTGCGATGACGCGCGCCAAGGAGCGCCTCACGCTGACCTGCACGCGCCAGCGTATGCTTTTTGGCCGCACGAGCGTCAGCCTGCCGTCCCGCTTTCTGGAGGAGGTCCCGTCGGACAACGCCGACTGGGTCGGCCGTCAGGAGCAGAACGGGCCGTCGTTCGGCTTTGGCGATACGGATTTTGAAGGCTCGTATTCCACGCATGGCTTCGGCGGGCGCGCACAGGGCGCCGCGCGCTACGACGGTGTTATGCAGCGCACGTCCCGCCCCGCGCAGAAGATCCGCGAGCAGCGCACGGCAAGTCCGAAAGCGCCGCTGCTTCAGCTCGCCTCGGGCGACCAGATCCATCACAAGACGTTCGGCGACGGCATGGTCATTACGGTGACGCCCATGGG
>URQY01000028.1 GCA_900550165.1 uncultured Eubacteriales bacterium | reverse complement strand
TGCCGCGGATGCCGGCGCGCTTTTTCGCCTTGAGGTCGGCGGCGAGGTTGAGCATATAGCGGATCTCATCGGGGGTGAAGTCCTTCAGGGTCAGGAACGAGCGGCCTTTCAGATTAACGGGCATAGGGAGGTCCTCCTTTTTGTCATTTCTCAAATCTCTCATATAAAGCATCCAAATAATGCTATGATGATTATATCATTCTTGGTTAAAAAAGCAATGGATTTTCCGCTTTTGCTCTGTCGCGCGCAAGGCACTGGACTGCGGCAAAAAAAGCAAACTGGACTGTTGCGCGCACGGACGGCGGCGGAGAAAAAGAGGACTTTTCTTTTGGCCGCGATATGCTATACTGAAGGCAAAAAGGAGGGAAGGGCGATGAGCATTGCGGGGCTTCTGATCCGGCGCGAGCGCCTTGCGCGCGCCTGGAGTCAGGAGGGATTGTGCCGCGGGATCTGCGGCACGTCGTATCTTTCCAAGATCGAGCAGGGAAAAGCGGCGGCATCGGAGGAGATCCTCACGCTGCTGCTTGCGCGGCTGGGACTTTCGTGGACAAATGACGAGGACGGCGCGCTGCGCGCGAGGACGGAAGCGTGCATGGAGGCGCTCTTTTCCGGGGACGCCTCGGCGTTCGACGCCGCGTTCGCCCGCCTGCGCGCGCAGGAGAGTACGCTCCTTTGCAGTCCCTGCGCGGCGGATTACCTTCTTCTGCGCGCTTTTTCCTGCAAAAAGGACGGGGAGCGGCATCCACTGGACACGGAATTTATTCCGTTTCTGGACCAGCGCCAGCTCGCGCTCCAGCGCGTGCTGGAGGGGCGGCACGAGGAGGCGGCGCTTCTCTATCCCGCCGCGGTGATCCGCCTGTGGCAGGGCGCGCATCTCTACGCGCGCGGGCGCTATGCCGCCGCGACCGAAGCGCTGCGCGCTGCCTATGATGCCGCCGCCGCGGAGGGCTATGCCCACATCATGATGAGCTGCCGCGTGTATCTCGGCAACTGCTGCTCCGATTCGGGCGACGCAGAGCGGATGCGCCAGCACTATGCGGTCGCGCAGCGGCTCGCCCTGGCGCTCGGCGATCGGGATATCCTCTCGACGATCCGCTACAACGAAGCGGCAACAAGGATCGAGTGCGGCGACTTTGCGGCGGCGTATGCCTACTTTGCCGCGCTGGAAGAACCGGACGCGATGTCACTGCACAAGAAAGCCGTCTGCTGCGAGGCGTTGGGGCGGCGGGACGAGGCGCTCGCCGCGCTTGCGCGGGCGGAGGCGATGCTCCCCGAGGACGAAGCGCACGCACCCGAGCGGCAGATGCTCGCGCTTGTGCGCTATCGAGTGGAAACGCCGGACTATCTGCGCGACGAGCGCTACGGAACACTCCTGACGGATTGCTTTGCCCTGCTGCGGCGCGAGCGCGGCGCGGGCTACGCGCGCTTCCACCTCAAGTGGATGCTCGAATGGTACAAGGCGAACCGCCGCTACCGCGAAGCCTGCGCGCTGCTGGAGGACTTTCCTGCGGAAAAGTAAAAAAGAGATATTAAACGGTATCTGGCGGGAGAAAGTTTCCCACAGATGCCGTCTTTTTTTCGCTCACGCGCTATGCCATAATAATGGTGAGGTGAGAACTATGACAAAAACACTCTGGACAAAGGATTTTATCCGCATCACGCTCGCAACCTCGCTCGGCGCGGCGGGCGGCATCATCAGCGGCTTTGCGCTGTCGTTTCTCGTCTTCGACGAAACGGGCAGCACGTTGGCCTCGGCACTCGTGGTGGCGATCCAATTGCTGCCCGGCGCAGTGCTGCCGCTTCTGATCGCGCCGCTGATGGACCGCTATCCGCGAAAGCCCTTTCTCGTCGGCGGCGACACGGTGAATGCACTGCTCTATGCGCTCGCTGGCGTCTACCTGCTGCGCTGTGAGTTCTCCTACACGGTGTATCTCGGCTTTTCACTGCTGCTCGCGTGCCTGAGCGCATTCGACGAGCTGGCCTACAGCAGCTTTTACCCGCTCATCCTGCCGGAGGGGATGGAAGAAAAGGGCTATACCGTTTCCTCCATGCTCTATCCCGTGCTCAAGGTGCTGATGATGCCCGTGGCCGCCGTGCTCTTCGATACGCTCGGCGTTGCGCGGCTGCTGCTTGTGCAGTCGGCGCTGTCGCTGCTCTCCGCGCTCATCGAAAATAAGATCACGGTCGCAGAAACGCCGCGCGGCGGCGAGCGCTTTTCTCTGCGCCTCTGGTGGGGAGATCTCCGCGAGGCGGCGGCCTATCTCAAGCGGGAAAAGGGCTTGCGCGCGCTGTATGATTATATGGCGGTGACCAACGGCATGGCGGCGGGTTATTCGCCGCTGCTCATCGCCTTTTTCCGCACAGCGCCCGGCTTTACGGCGGCGATGTACTCCTTTTTCTCCGTGGCGGAGTTTGCCGGGCGCTCGCTCGGCGGCGTGGTGCGCTACCGCTATAGCCTGCCGGAAAAGAAACGCTTTCCCTTCATCTTCGCCGTCTATCAGGTCTATGAGATGATGGACGTGCTGCTTTTGTGGCTGCCGTATCCGCTGATGCTCGCAAATCGCGCTTTCTGCGGCTTTCTCGGCATCAACAGCGCAACGATCCGGCAAGCGGCGGTGCAGCGGTATCTTCCCGATCATCTGCGCGCCCGCATCAACGCCTATGAAAGTATGCTCATCACGGCTGCGAGCGCCGTGCTCTCGCTCGCGGTGGGGGCGCTGGGCGAGTTGATGGACTACCGGCTCTGCGTCAGTCTCTGCGCGGCGCTGACGCTGCTCTTCTGCTGGCTTTCCGTCTTTCGCTGCCGAAGTGCGGTCAGGGAAGTCCTGCGCGGCGAGAAGGCCGCATGAGCAGTTTTCTTGCACTTTCCCTTGTTTTCTGCGGATAAATATAGTATAATTTCGAAAAAGTATCCCCATGGGGCGATTTTGGGCGATCCCGCCGCGCCGACTGGGTAAAACCGCAAAGGATAGAGGAGAATTTGCTATGAATATGATCCGCAGCGCCAAGAACCAGATCGCCGAGCTGACGGCGGCGGCTTATCGCGCGGCCGTGCAGGAGGGGCTGCTGCCCGAGGGCGTCGAGACCGTCCCCGCCGTGGAGATCCCCAAGGATACCGCCAACGGCGACTATACGACGACCTTCTGCCTCGCCGCCTCCAAAGCCATGCGCAAGAATCCCCGCGAGGTCGCGAAGATCCTGACCGAGCACATGGACCTGAGCGACACGTACTTTACGAGCGTCGAGATCGCGGGCCCCGGCTTTCTGAACTTCCGCCTCGGCGACAAGTGGTATGCCGACGTGCTCGCCGCGGTCGAGAGTGAGCAGAAGGATTACGGTCGCGACAATTGGCTGGGCGGCAAGAAGTACATGGTCGAGTTCGTCTCCGCGAACCCCACGGGCCCCATGCACATGGGCAACGCCCGCGGCGGCGTGCTCGGTGATACGCTCGCAGAGGTGCTCGACTGGTCGGGCGCGAAGGTCTGGCGCGAGTTCTACGTCAACGACTTCGGCAACCAGATCGAAAAGTTCGCCAAGAGCATCGAGGCGCGCTATATCCAGCTCATCCGCGGCGAGGATGCGGTCGAATTCCCCGAAGACGGCTATCACGGCGACGACATCCGCGAGCTTGCCAAGGCCTTCTACGATGTTCACGGCGAGAGCTACCTTGATAAATCCGTCGAGGAGCGCCACGCCGACATGGCGGCGTTCGGCCTTGAGCGCAACATCCCGAAGATGAAGAGCGACCTTGAGCGCTACGGCATCAAGTTCGACGAGTGGTTCTTCGAGTCCTCGCTGCACAACAGCGGCTTTGTGGCCGACACGGTGGAGGAGCTGCACAAGCTCGGCTGGACCTACGAAAAGGAAGGCGCGCTCTGGCTCAAGACCGCCGAGATCATGCGCGAGCAGTACCGCAAACAGGGCAAAAAGGACGAGGATATCGACAAGCTCGACTTAAAGGACGACGTGCTGCGCCGCGCCAACGGCTTCTACACCTACTTCGCCGGCGACATTGCCTATCACCGCAACAAGTTCGCCGTGCGTCATTTCGACAAGGTCATCAACATCTGGGGCGCGGACCATCACGGCCACGTGGCCCGCATGAAGGGCGCGATGGACGCGCTGGGTCTTGACGGCACCAACCGTCTCGACATCGTGCTCATGCAGCTTGTCAAGCTTGTGCGCGACGGCGAGGTGGTGCGTATGTCCAAGCGCACGGGCAAGACCATTTCGCTCTCCGACCTGCTCGATGAAATTCCCGTCGACGCCTGCCGCTACTTCTTCAACGCCAAGCCCGACACGCAGATGGAATTCGACCTCGGCCTCGCGGTGCGCGAGGACAGCGAGAACCCCATCTACTATATCCAGTATGCGCACGCGCGCATTTGCAGCCTCTTGAAGGCGCTGGAGGAAGAGGGCCATAGCGTCAAGCCCGGCGCGGCGGATCTGTCTATCCTCTCGAGCGACGCCGAGCGCGCGCTCATCAAGGAACTGTCCTCCTTCGCCGAGGAGATCCGCATGGCGGCGCGTGACTACGACCCGAGCTACATCAACCGCTATCTGATGCGCCTTGCCGCCGCGTTCCACAAGTTCTACAACGCCTGCCGCATCAAGGGCGAGGATGAGGCCGTGATCGACGCGCGCCTGAAGCTCGCGAGCGCGACGCGCCAGGTGCTTGCCAACGGCCTCAAGGTCATCGGCTGCTCCGCACCGGAGAAGATGTAAGATTTTCAAAAAAAGCGAATTTCCATGAGGCGTTTTTAACAGTGAAAGGCGTCCGGCCGTTGGCCGGACGCCTTTTTTCGTATCAGGAAAGCGGCAAAGCCGCTTTTTGAAGTGTCATCAAAGGACCTTGGCGAGGAACGATTGCAGCCGCTCGCTCTGCGGGTGGTCGAAGATCTCGGCGGGGGAGCCCTCTTCGATGATCGCGCCCTCGGACATGAAGACCACACGGTCAGCGACCTCGCGGGCGAAGCCCATCTCATGTGTGACGACGACCATCGTCATGCCGTCCTTGGCAAGGCCACGCATGAGATCGAGCACCTCGCCGACCATCTCGGGGTCGAGCGCGGAGGTCGGCTCGTCGAAGAGCATGACCTCGGGCGCCATGGCAAGCGCGCGCACGATGGCGATACGCTGCTTCTGGCCGCCGGAGAGCATCGCGGGATACTCGTTCGCCTTGTCAGCAAGACCGATGCGCTCCAGCAGCGCCATGGCCTGCTTGTCCGCTTCCTCCTGCGTTTTGAGCTTAAGCTTGACGGGGGCGAGGGTGATGTTCTTTTTGACCGTCATGTGCGGGAAGAGGTTGAAGTGCTGGAAGACCATGCCCATCTCGCGGCGGTGGAGGTCGAGGTTGACCTTCTTGCCGTTGAGGGCGACGTCCTTGAAATAGATCGTGCCGGAGGTCGGCTGCTCTAAAAGGTTCAAACAGCGCAGCAGTGTCGATTTGCCGCTGCCGGAGGGACCGATGATGGCCACGACCTCGCCCTTTTTCACACTTAGATCGCAGTGGGAGAGTGCGTGGACGGCGCCGCCGTTGTACTCCTTGGAAACGTCTGCCACGCGGATGAGGGAATCAGTGCTTGTCGCCACGACGCATCCTCCTTTCGAGTGCTTCGATCGCTTTGCCGGCAGGGTAGGTGATGCAGAAATACATCAGCGCTGCCAGCACGTAAGGTGCGAGGGAAATGTAGGTGGACGTTGCCACGGTCTTCGCGGCAAACATCAGCTCGACCATGCCGAGCGTGGAGCAGATGGACGATTCCTTGACCATGGTGACGACCTCGTTGCCGAGTGCGGGCAGGACATTTTTGATGGCCTGCGGCAGCACGACGAGCGTCATGGACTGGGAGGCGGAAAGGCCCAGCGAGCGCGCGGCCTCGGTCTGGCCCGCGTCAACGGCAAGAATGCCCGCGCGGAAGATCTCGGCGACATAGGCCGAGCTGTTGAGCGCCAGCGCCACGACGCCGGGAATGAAGCGGGAAATGTCGATAAAGCCGAAGAGGTACAGGCGCGGGATGGAGATCGCGCCAAAGAGACCGAAGTAAATGATCGAAAGCTGCACGAGCAGCGGCGTGGAGCGGAAGATGGCGATGTACGCGCCGGAGATGCCGCGCACGAACTTGTTCTTGCTCAGGCGCATGAACGCGAGCAGCAGCGCCGGAATGACCGCCAGCGCGACCGACACGACTGCGAGCAGCAGTGTGTAGCCCAGCGCCTGCAGGAAGTACACGCCGTACTTCGGCAGGAAGGAAAAGTTGACGAACGACGCCGGGGACATCCCGACGAAAAGGTTGCTCCACCATGTGGCAAAATCCATGGGAGGGATCTCCTTTCAAGATTTTCATAGAGACGCCAAAGAGCAAAGCCATGGGGCTTTGCTCTTTGGCAATGAGAGATAGTGAGAAGAGAGCAAATTAAGGGGAGAACTTAGGCCGCAGGAGCGTCCGCGGTGACCTCGACGGCCACACCGCTCAGCGCATCGGCGTCGGCGATGAACTCATCGATCTTGTTCTCGGAGGTCATCTTGGCGATCGCCGCGTTGATGCCGGGCAGCAGACCCTTGGGGTCGCCCTTGGCAACGGCGATGCAGTATGGCTGGGCTTCGCCGAGCTCGGAGGAGGCGCTGGCGATGGCCAGATCGGGGTTGGCATCGACATATTCCTGCGCGACAGCACCGTCGAGCACGACCGCGTCGATCTTGCCGTAAACCAGCTCGTTGACAAGGTCAGTCACAAGCTGCAGGGAAACGAGGCTGGCGCCTTCCATCTGGTCGGTAACGATGCCCTCCTTGGTGGTGGCAGACTGTGCGCCGACGCTCTTGCCGGCAAAGTCGGCGAGGGTGTTGTACTGGTCAGCGGCGTCAGCCTTGACAAGGATCATCGGGGGGATATCGGTGTAGTAGGGATCGGAGAAGTCGGCGGAGTTGAGACGCTCCTCCGTGGCTTCCATGGCCGCCATGACGATGTCATAGTCGCCCTTGGCGAGAGAGGTGAGCAGATAGTCAAAGCCCATGTTCTCGACCTGAAGCTCCATGCCCATCTCGTCGGCAATGTACTGCGCGGCGGAAATGTCGATACCGGCAAACTGCATCTCGCCGCTGTCATCGGCATACATGAACTCGAACGGGGCATAGTCGGCAGAGGTGCCGAGCACCAGCGTGCCGCCGGTCTGCTCGGTGTTGTCGGTGTTGGTGTCATCGGTGGTGCTGCTGTCGTCGGCCTTGCTGCCGCAGGCAACCAGCGAAAGGCTCATCATCAGAGCCAGCATCAGTGCGGTAAACTTTTTCATGGTTGATAGCTCCTTTTGTAATTTCTTTCCATCTTGCATATTGTTTTATCGTCGAGCGAATTTTCATTCGTTTCATAAACGATAATGAGAGTATAGATGTTTATTTATTCGTTGTCAATGGTTTTTGATTCAAAAAAGAGGAGAAAAAACGGCCGTTTTCTGTGCAAATCGTACAGAAAACGGAAAAACAGCACAAAAAATCTAAAAAATATACATTTATGCGCGCATATATGCACTTTCTTGCGATAAAGCGACGGCTGCGGATGTATAAAATCGGCAGGAGCTTCATGCTCCTGCCGAGAGGGATGTTCAGCTCTTTGCGGCCGGCGCTTTGGCGCGCTTTGGCTTGCGCACATAGGCGAAATAGTAGCCGATCGCGCAGAGGGGGATCGCCGCGAGCACATCGAGGGCGGAATGCTGCTTCATAAAGACCGTGGAGATGCTGATGAGAAACGCCGCGATACCGGACGCGATGCGCCAGCCCTTCGAGGAGAAAAGAGGGGTGTGCCAGAAGGCGAAAAACGCCGCCAGCGAGCCGATGACGTGCAGCGAGGGGCAGACATTGGTGTTGGTGTCGAATACGTAAAAGCCTGCGATGAAGCGCGTGAGCACATTGTCGCGCGGGAAGGTCTCGGGCCGCAGCATCTGGCAGGTGGGAAAGAGGAAATAGATGAGCAGCGTGACGGAGTAGGTGATCATCACAAAGTGCATCATGCGGCGGAAGCCCGGCACGTCAAAAAAGAACGTGTAGGCCACCGCGCCGATGAGGTAGACAAACCAGAAGAGGTACGGGATGAGAAACCACTCGTTGAAGGGAATGAGGTCGTCGAGCGCGCAGTGCATCTCGATGTAATGCGTTACGGGGTAGAAGCGCTCGACATATGAAAAGAGCAGGCCGAAGACGGGCCAGAAGAGCAGCAGCCATACGTGGGAAAATTCTGGTGTGCTCAGCTTGCTGAAGCGGAACTTGCGGTAGTCGACATAGGGCCTGATCATGCGAGCTCTCCCTCCTCTGCTTCGCTCATTTCCGAGAGGATGCTCGCCGCCGCGTCGTGCGGCACAGCGGTATCCAGCGCGTCTCCCATCTTTTCGAGCGTATTCTCGTCGCTGAGGAGCTTTAAGCTCACGCGCGCGATCTCGGCGGGCGTCTTGCCCGTGGCCGCGCCGCCCGTGCGCAGGAAAAAGTCCTTGTTGTATTCCTCGCAGCCAGCGACCGCGTCGATGAACACCATCGGCAGGCGCATTGAGGCCGCCTCGGTCACGCTGATACCGCCGGGCTTGGTGAGGTAGAGATCGGCCGAGTCCATCAGCAGGGCCATATCCTTGACATAGGAGAGAATGTGCACGTTCTTCGCGCCGTAAAATCTGCGGGAGAGGCGGTCATAGAGCCGCTCATTCGTGCCGCAGACGATCGTGAGGTCCTGATTGTCGGGCAAATTCCGTCCGATGCGGCGGGCAATGCTCATAATGGGGCCGCAGCCCATGCTGCCGCACATCATAACAAGGTGCTTATGGTCGGCGGGAATGCCGAAGGCGCGCTTGGCCTCCTCCTTGCGGACGCGGGACTGGAACATCTGGCGCACGGGAATGCCGCAGGCGCGCATTCGCTCGGGCGTGATGCCGCCGCCGAGAAAGTCTGAGCCCAGCGAGGACGCAGGGATGAAGTAGCGGTCGAGCGAGCTGTCCTTCACGCTGGGCGAGCAGGTGTAGTCCGTTGCGATGAAGCAGGTCTTGAGGTTTGGCAGGTGCGTCTTCACGACCTCGCTGACCATGAGGGCGGAGAAGGGGTGCGTGCAGATGACCGTATCGTAGCCGCTGCCGGCAATAAAGCCGCAGAGCTTTTCCACGCCCTGCGTGAGATAGCGGTAGAGCGCGGAGCCCTCGTGAAACTGCGTGGGATGCTCCTCCGCCGCGCGGTAGCCCACGCGGAACAGCCCCGGCGCGTGGCGGTAGATGCGCACGTGCCAGTTGGAGATGAAGCGCGAGACCTCGGGCGAGATGAAGCGCAGGGCATCCTCGGTGTCGCAGGGGATGTGCTGAAGGCGGCACTCCTCCGCGAGCGCCGCGGCGCAGGAGTTGTGCCCCTCACCGGTGTTGCAGCTTAAAATCAAAACTTTCATGAAAAGATCCGATCCTTTACTGTTATTTGTTTTCTTTTGTGCTCCGGCGCTGCTGCGCGGCAAGCAGCCTTTGCAGCCGCGGGCGGTTGTAGCGCTGGATGATGAGAAACGGCAGGTTGCCGAACAGGATATAGATGGCGGTGACGACCGCGCCGCCCGTTCCGGGCCATAGGCGCAGGGCGTAAAAGCCGAGCAGGATGAGCACAAAGTGCGTGAACTCGGCCACGCAGGTCTCCTGGAGCATCCGCGGAAGCTGCGCGCGGAAGTCCGCGTTCAGTTTTTTGGCGGGGATGAGCTTGGGAACGATCTTGCTCATGTCGGGCACCTTGTCCTGCCATGCGTGCACGCGCAGCGCGCGGTAGAGCTTTGCCTCCCACGGCGCGCAGCGATAGGGGAAGCGGTCGGCGTGAAACCAGGACTTTGGCAGAAGCCTGCCGACAAAAAACGACAAGACGGCCAGGACCCCGTAGTAAATGCAGCAGCGCAGAAAGCCCACGATCCTACCTCCTTTTTTCGTAAGGAAAGCCCGACGCAGGACAGTGCGCCGGGAAAATGCCGCGTCAAGCGGCCGTTAAGATTCAGTATAGCATAGAAAAGCGAATAAATGGTGAAGCCAAGCTCAATTTTTGTTGAAACTTTGCAGGACAATGGCAGGTCATCCCTGCTCGGGCAGCGAGACGGCGAAGCGGCAGCCGCCCAGGGGCGGATCCTCGACCCGTACCTCGCCGCCGTGCATGGCAACGATCTTGCGCACGAGGGCGAGACCGAGACCGTTGCCCTCGGATTCATGCGAGCTGTCCCCCTGATAGAATTTGTTAAAAATGCGCGCCTTATCCTCATCCGGGATAGAGGGGCCCTCGTCGTCGATGGTGAAGAGAATGCTCCCGTTCTCGCGCAGCATCCGCATCCGGATGAGTCCGCCGCGCGGACCGAACTTGATGGCATTGTCGATGAGATTCGACCACACGTGCTGCAGGAGCCCCGCATAGCCCGTGTATTCGATCTCGTCGAGATCGACGTCGAAGTCGACGTCCTTTTCCGTCCACCTGCGCTCAAGGGCAAGGATGCTCTGGCGCACCTGCTCATCGAGGCGGAAGCGCTCGCGCCGGGGGCGGATGGATTGACTGTCGAGCTTGCTCAGCAGCAGGATATTGCCCGCCAGCGCGGAGAGACGGCGCGTGTTGAAGAGGATCTTGTCGACATATTCCGCCTGCTCCTCGCTTGACTGCTGGTGCTCCTGCAAAAGTGAGGCGTAGCCCTCGATGGCGCTGATGGGCGTTTTGAATTCGTGCGAGACATTGGAGATGAAGTCGGTTTGGAGCGTCTCGGTCGCGCCGAGCTCGCGCACCATGAGGTCAAAATTGTCGTAAATGTCGCGGATATCGCGAAAGAGGCTCCTTGTTTCCACCTTGACCTGAAAGTTGCCGCCTGCGACCTCCTTCATCGCGCGCGACAGGCGCGAGATGGGGGCAAAAAACGCAACGGAAAAGCCCGCCGCCGTAGCGCTGCCGAGCAGCAGCGTGAAGATGAGCAGCCAGACGAAGGTCGGCACGTTGATGCCCAGGTGCTCGAGACCCCAGGTCGCAAGCGTAGCCAGCAGCGCCACGCCGATAAAGCCCGCCATGCAGATAAAGAAGAACTGCACGCGGATATCGAGCCATTTATTCCTGCGCTTGCTCATGCCTTCACCACCTTGTAACCGACGCCGCGCATTGTGACGATCCTGAAGTCCGGGTTATCGCGGAAGCGCTCGCGCAGCCTTCCGATGTGCACGTCGACGGTGTGGGTATCGGTGCTGGAGTCGTAGCCCCAGATGTCATCCATGAGCTGCTGGCGCGTGAAGATGCGGCCGGGAAATGAGGCCATCTTGTAGAGCAGCATGAATTCCTTCTGCGGCAGCACCGTGCTCTCGCCGTTCACCGTGACGCACAGCGAGTCGCATTCAAGCACCGTGCCGCCGATGCTCTGGCGGCGCTCGCTCGCCATCTGCGCGCGGCGCAGCAGCGCGCTCACGCGCAGGACCATCTCATTGATGTTGATGGGCTTGACCATGTAGTCATCGCTGCCGGAGAGAAAGCCGAGGCGCATATCGTCAAAGGCGTCGCGCGCGGTGATCATCAGAATGGGAATGGACGAGCCGCTCTCGCGGATGGAGCGCACGAGCTCGAAGCCGTCCATCTTCGGCATCATGATATCGGAAATAATGAGGTCGAAATAGGTCTGATCGAGCGCGGCAAGGGCCTCCTCCCCATTGGAGACGCCGAGGACCGTATAGCCGTTCTTTGTGAGCACGTGGGCGAAGAGCTGACGCAGCTCGCGGTCATCCTCGGCGATGAGAATTTTGAACATGGCACCCTCCGATCATCGTTCGCGCCGCACCGCGGCGGATGGAATGAGTCTTGCCCGGACAGTATAGCATATCCCGGCAAAAAGTGCACGGAAATTGCAGGAAATTTTGCACCGCAGCGGAACTGCGCAAAAAAAGAGCCGTTCTTTCGGACGACTCTTTTTCAATGATGGATGTTAACCGCCGAGGTAGGCCTTGCGGACGGCGTCGCTCGCCATGAGCTCCTTGCCGGTGCCGGAGAGCGTGATGCGGCCCGTTTCCAGCACGTATGCGCGGTCGGCGACGGAAAGCGCGGCCTGCGCATTCTGCTCGACGAGCAGGATCGTCGTGCCTGCGGCGTGCAGCTCGCGGATGATGTCGAAGATCTGCTCGACCAGGATCGGGGCAAGGCCCATAGAAGGCTCGTCGAGCATCAGCAGCTTCGGCTTCGACATGAGCGCGCGACCCATGGCAAGCATTTGCTGCTCGCCGCCGGAAAGCGTGCCGGCGATCTGCTTGCGGCGCTCCTTCAGGCGCGGGAAACGCTCGTAAACGTCGGCAATGCCGGACTCGATGGTGGAATTGGGCTGGGTGTAGGCGCCCATTTCGAGGTTATCCTCGACCGTCATCTGCAAAAAGACGTGACGGCCTTCGGGGACCTGCGCCATGCCGCGCTCAACGATCTTGTGCGCGCTCACGCCCTTTAAGTCCTTGCCTTCGAAGACGACGCTGCCGCTCTTGGGGTGCAAAAGCCCCGAGACGGTGTTCAGAACGGTCGATTTGCCCGCGCCGTTCGCGCCGATGAGCGTGACGACCTCGCCCTCGTTGACCTCGAAGGAGACGCCCTTGACGGCGTGGATGCTGCCATAGTAAACGTGAAGATCGTTCACCTGTAAGATCTGACTCATCGTTAGGCCTCCTTCTGCTTGCCGAGGTAGGCTTCAATGACCTCGGGGTTATTCTGAATGTCCTCGGGCGTGCCCTTGGCGATGACGCGGCCGAAGTTCAAAACGGCGATGCCCTCGCAGATGTTCATGACGAGGTTCATGTCGTGCTCGATGAGCAGCACCGCGATCTTAAAGGTGTCGCGGATGGAGCGGATGTTTTCCATCAGCTCGGCCGTTTCGCTCGGGTTCATGCCGGCGGCGGGCTCGTCAAGGAGCAGCAGGCTGGGGTTTGTGGCCAGTGCACGCAGGATTTCCAATCTGCGCTGCGCGCCGTAAGGCAGCGAGCTTGCCTTGGCGCCCGCAAGATCTTCCATGTGGAAGATGGACAGAAGCTCCATCGCGCGATCGTGGACAACGCGCTCCTCTTGCCAGAAGCGGGGCAGGCGGAAGATACCCTCGGGCATCGTGTAGTGCATCTGTGTGTCCATGGCGACGGTGATGTTCTCTTCCACGCTCAACTCGCCGAAGAGACGGATGTTCTGGAAGGTACGGGCGATGCCCGCGCGGTTGACCTGCGCGGTGTTGAGCCCGTGGATGTCCTTGCCGTTTAAGAGGATGGTGCCGTGGGTGGGCTGATAGACCTTGGTCAAAAGGTTGAAGACCGTCGTCTTACCGGCGCCGTTGGGCCCGATGAGGCCGGTGATCTCCGTGCGGCCGATGGTCACGTTGAAGTTATCGACTGCCTTCAGGCCGCCGAAGGTGATGCCGAGGTCGATGCATTCGAGCACGGGGGACTTGTCCGCGTCTCGCTCGGGCAGGAGCGCCGGCTCGCGGGAGACGGGAACGAGTTTGGTTTTCTGAGTCATGGTCAATTCTCCTCCTTTTCAGCGACCGCGCGGCGGTGCGGCAGCAGCTTTTGGAAAAATGCCTTGGCCTGCGGATTGTTGGTTGCGAGCATGACGCAGATCAGCACGATCGCGTAGATGAGCATACGGAAATCGGAGAACTGGCGCAGTGCTTCGGGCAGAATGGTGAGCGCTGCGGCGGCAACGAGCGAGCCCCAGATGTTGCCGAGGCCGCCGAGCACCACGAACACGAGGATGAGGATCGAGAGGTTGAAGTTGAACTTCGTCGCCTGGAGGGAGGAGTAGTTCAGGCCGAAGAGCGCGCCTGCCGCGCCCGCGAGGGCGGCGGAGGTGACGAAGGCCATGAGCTTGTATTTCGTCAGGTTCAGGCCGATGGCTTGCGCGGCAATGCGGTTATCGCGGATGGCCATGATCGCGCGGCCTGCGCGGGAGCGGGTCAGATTCAGCACCACGATGAGCGTGATCATCACGAGCACGAAGCCTGCGGTGAACGTTGCGATGGTGGCGGTGCCGGTCGCGCCCTGCGCGCCCTTGATGATGGCGGTGCCGGAGGCGCTGAGGCCGAGGTCATCGACCGTCTTGCTGCCGGCGGGGTTGAAGATGAAGTGCAGGCCGTTTTCGTCGCAGCCGATGATCAGGCAGTTGATGAGCTCCTTGATGATCTCGCCGAAGGCGAGCGTCACGATAGCGAGGTAGTCGCCCTGTAAGCGGAGCACCGGCGTGCCGATGAGAAGACCGACGATGGCGGCAAAGATCGCACCGACGATCATCGCGACGGCGAGACGCACCGGAGCGCTCGGGATCGCACCCATGAGGCTCTGCGAGACCACGATGCCGGAAAATGCGCCGACGCTCATAAAGCCCGCGTGACCGAGGCTCAGCTCACCGAGGATACCGACCGTGAGGTTCAGCGACACGGCCATGGACATATAGCAGCAGATGGGGACGAGCAGACCAACGGCGGAGCGCTTGAGCGAGCCGTTGTTCTGCAGGATCGTCGTGATGATGAAGACGAGGATCACGCCGAGGTAGGTCGCAAAATCGACCTTGGTGGTCTTTTTGAGAGACTTGAATTTGCTCATTTTCTGTGTCATTACGGTCACCTTACACTTTCTCCGGCACGTATTTGCCGAGAAGTCCTGCGGGTTTGACGAGCAGCACGACGATCAGCACGGCGAACACGATGGAGTTGGCGAGATTCGTCGAGATATACGCCTTGGCCATGGCCTCGATGATGCCGAGGAGCAGGCCGCCGAGGAATGCGCCGGGGATGGAGCCGATGCCGCCGAACACCGCCGCGGTGAAGGCCTTGATGCCGGGCATGGAGCCGGTCGTCGGCATGAGCGACGTATTGAACGAGCAGAGCAGCACGCCGGCGATGGCGGCGAGCGCCGAGCCGATGGCGAACGTTGCGGAAATGGTGGCGTTGACGTTGATGCCCATGAGCTGGGCCGCCGCCTTATCCTCCGAGCAGGCACGCATGGCCTTGCCCATCTTGCTCTTGCTGACAAAGAGCGTCAGCGCGATCATGATGACGATACAGACGGAGATCGTGAGAAGGGAAATGTAGGAAACGGTCAGCTTGCCGCCGAAGATCTCCACAGAGCCCGTGACCACGGGGGGATAGGAGCGCGCGGCGGCCTTCCAGATGAGCAGCGCGGAGTTCTGGAGGAAATAGCTCACGCCGATGGCGGTGATGAGCACCGCGAGGCTCGGCGCGGAGCGCAGGGGCTTGTAGGCAAGGCGCTCGATGACGATGCCGAGGACGGTGCACACGACAACGGCCATCAGCACCGCCACGATGCTGGGAAGGCCCAGATAGAACATCGCGCAGAAGGAAACGTAGCCGCCGATCATGATGACGTCGCCGTGGGCGAAGTTCAGCATCTTGGCAATGCCGTAAACCATCGTATAGCCGAGGGCGATGATCGCGTACACGCTGCCGAGGCTGATGCCGCTGATGAGATAGGATAAAAATTCCATTAGGATGGCACCTCTCTTTTCTCTTTCGGAATTATGGTTCGTCTGTGGCAGAAACAAGGGTAGAGGCGGGAAAACACCTGCCTTCGTTTCCGCCATAGAAGCAGGGCGTAGGCCGCCGGGAGTTTTTTCCTCCCGGCGACCTTTCGCTCCGTGAGAGAGACGATAAACGGTCTGTTTGGTATCTTTGCGGGGATCAGCCCTCGACGTACTGGCCGTCCTTGACGACGTAGGCGGTCGGGGCCTTGGAGACCTGACCCTCGGCATTCCAGGTCATGTCGGTACCGGTGAGACCGGTGAACTTGAGGGAGGTCATGGCGCTGACGAGCGCGTCGCAGATCTCTTCATTGCTCATATCGGCGGTGCAGCCGGCCTGTTCGAGCGCGGCCTTGACGATGTACACACCGTCATAGGCGTCGGCGGCGAACTGGTTGGGCGTGGTGCCGTAAGCGGCGACGTAAGCGTCGACGAAGCTCTTGCTGGATTCAACGGTGGCGCAGAACGGGGTCATCAGCACGAGGCCCTCGGCGAGAGTGGTGTCAAAGCCGGGCATATCGAGGATGCCGTCCATGCCGTCCACACCGAAGAAGGTGGGGGCATAGCCCATGGCCTTGGCCTGCGCGAAGATCACGGAAGCGGGCTGATAGTAGATGGGGAGGAAGACGAGGTCGGCGCCGGCAGTCTGCGCGGCGGCGAGCTGGACGGAGAAGTCAGAGGAGGTATCGAGTGTAAAGGTGCCCTGATAGACGATGGAGAGGCCCTTGTCGCCCGCTTCCTTCACGAAAGCATCGCGGATGCCCTGAGAGTAGGCGTCGTCGTTGCGGTAGATGACGGCGATCTTGGCATCGGCGAAGTTCTCAGCCATGTAGTCGGCAGCGCCAACGCCCTGGTTGGGGTCGGTGAAGCAGACCTGGAAGACATTGTCCTTGCCCGCGGTCACGTCAGTGGAGGAGGCGGAGGGGGTCAGCATGAAGGTGCGGTCGGTGTAGCAGGCATCGGCAACGGCGATGGAAGCGCCGGTGGTCGTGGGGCCGACGAGAACCTGCATGCCATTGTCCATCATATTGTTGTAGGCGTTGACGGCCTTTTCACCGTCGCCCTCATCGTCCTGAGAGAGGAACTCAAACTTGATCTTGCTGTCGCTCGCGTTGATTTCATTGACGGCGAGCTCCACGCCCTGCTTGACGGCCATACCGTAGATCGCGTTGTCGCCGGTCAGCGGGCCGGAGGTGCCGAGCTTGAAGGTCTGGACCTCAGCGTTATCGGTGCCGTCGGTGTTGGCATCGGTGTTCGCATCGTCGCCCTTGGAGCCGCAGGCGGCCATCGAGAGCGTCATGGCCGCAGCCATGAACATACACATGAGCTTCTTTTTCATCTTAAAAATCTCCTTTGATAAAAAATGACAAATTTTATTATACAAAAAAGCGGATCCGCCATTCCCGGCGGAACCGCTTTGCTGTATCGCATTCAGGGGCTTTCAGCAATCGCGTTTCGTTCGGGAAACATCCGCAAGAACTACCAGAAGTACCAGTACCAGCAGGGAAATGCCGATAATGGACAGGGAGAGAATGCGGGAAATAATAATGGACGCCATGATCATGGCGCCCAGAACGATGCAGTTGAAGCCGAAGGACTGAGAGAGGCAGGAGGAAGCGGCCTCTGCGCACATGGCAGAAGCGGCGGCGTTATTCTGATTTGCATAAGCAAAACGGAACATAGCATTAGATCCTTTCATGTATCCCTCATGTTTGATGGGCTAATTTTAGCGCGTGGAGCGCCGGAAGTCAATAGCGCATATTATCCAAAGAAAAAGCGATGAAAAGGGGATGAATATGTAATATCGACAATATCGGGCGGTTTGGCCCTATTCCGGGAGGGAAAACGGGCAGCTTCGGCCGAAACAAGGCGAAATTCCGCCGCCGTGCGCCCGGGAGAAGCGTGCGCCGCATATATAATGAGAGGCAGGAGGAACACGGAGAGATTTTAGCACTCGCGGCGGAAGAGTGCCAAAAATTAAGAGTTTGGTAACAAATAGCGGGAAATACCTGTTATACTTGGAGTCAAATCACATTCAGAGAGGGATGCTTTTATGGCTAAAAAACAGTTTAAGGCAGAATCGAAGCGTTTGCTCGATCTGATGATCAACTCGATTTACACGCACAAGGAGATATTCCTGCGCGAGATCATTTCCAACGCCAGCGACGCCATCGACAAGCTCTGCTACGTCGCGCTGACGGACGACAAGGTCGGCATGAGCCGCAGCGATTTTGCCATCACGGTTTCGGCCGACAAGGACGCCCGCACGCTGACGGTGTCGGATAACGGCATCGGCATGAGCAGGGAAGAGCTTGAAAATAACCTTGGCGTCATCGCGTCGTCGGGGTCCTACAAGTTCCGTCAGGAGACGGAGGAAAAGGACAAAAAGGAGGCCGATATCGACATCATCGGCCAGTTCGGTGTGGGCTTCTACTCCGCGTTCATGGTCGCCGACAGCATCACCGTGCGCACGAAGAAGTACGGTTCGGAGCAGGCCTATGAGTGGCAGTCCTCCGGCGCGGACGGCTACACCGTGACGGAATGCGGCAAGGAAAGCGTCGGCACCGACGTCATCATGCACATCAAGCCCGACACGGACGAGGAGAACTACAGCGAATATCTCGAATCCTACCGTCTGCACGCGCTGATCAAGAAGTATTCCGACTACATCCGCTACCCCATCCATATGATGATGCCCGAGCAGAAGGTCAAGGAGGGCAGCGACCCGGAGAAGCCCGAGTACGAGACCGTAGAGGAAATGAAGACTGTCAACTCCATGGTCCCGCTCTGGCAGCGCAAGAAGAGCGAGGTCACGGACGAGGAGTACAACAAGTTCTATTCCGAGCTGACGCACGAATTCGACAAGCCCCAGCGCACCATCACCGTCTCCGCCGAGGGCAACGTGACCTACAAGGCGCTGCTGTTCGTGCCGTCGTCCCGCCCGTTCAACTTCTACACCGAAGGGTACGAGAAGGGCTTGCAGCTCTATAGCGCGGGCGTGCTCATCATGGATAAGTGCGACACACTGCTGCCGGATTACCTGCGCTTTGTGCGCGGTGTGGTCGATTCGCCCGACCTGAGCCTGAATATCTCCCGCGAGCTGCTGCAGCACGACCGCCAGCTCAGGGTCATCGGCCAGAATCTTGAAAAGAAGGTGCGCGCCGACCTTGAAAAGTTCCTCAAGGACGACCGCGAGGGCTATGAGAAGTTCTACGCGAACTTCGGCCGTCAGCTCGGCTACGGCATTGTGAGCGACGGCGGCGAGAGCCGTAAGGATTCGCTCAAGGACCTGCTGATGTTCTACTCCTCGACGGAGAAGAAGCTCACGACGCTCAAAGAGTACGTCTCCCGCATGAAGGAGGACCAGAAGTGCATCTACTACGCCGCGGGCGAGAGCGTGGCCGCGGTGGACAAGCTGCCGCAGACCGAACTTTTGAAGGACAAGAACTACGAGATCCTCTATCTCACGGGCGAGACGGACGAATTTACGCTCCAGGCGTTGATGAACTACGACGAAAAGCCCTTCCGCTCCATCGTGGACGGCGACCTTGAGCTTGGCGGCGAGGAGGAGCACAAGGACGACGGCGAGAGCAGCGCGCTGCTCGACTTCGTCAAGGAGACGCTCGCGGGCAAGGTCAAGGAGGTCAAGGTCTCCCACCGCCTGAAGACCCATCCCGTCTGCCTGACGGCGGGCGAGGGCTTCAGTTTCGAGATGGAGAAGTACTTCAAGAACTTCGAGATGCCCGAGCCCGTCAAGGCCGAGCGCATCCTCGAGCTGAACGTGGAGCACCCGGCGGTCAAGGCCATGGCCGCGGCGATGGAGACGGACCGCGACAAGGCCGCGCTCTACGCCAGGATCCTCTACGATCAGGCAAACCTCATCGCAGGATTGCCGCTCGAGGACCCCAGCGCGTACACCGACATGGTCGCGCAGCTGATGCAGTGACCCTAAAATTCGATCAAAAAGGCGCAGGGCCGAAGCCCTGCGCCTTTTTCACCTCTGCCGGTCCCGCGGCCTATACTGGCATACGGGCGGTGCTCCGCCTGACAGACGGAAAAGGTGATCGAAATGCTCCAAACACTCACTTACGCCGCGCTCGGCACGGCGTTTCTCTTTCTGATGACCACGCTGGGCGCGGCGACGGTGTTTTTCCTCGGGCGGGAGAGCGGCGAGCGCACGCAGCGCGTGCTGCTGGGCTTTGCCGCGGGGGTGATGACGGCGGCGAGCGTGTGGAGCCTGCTGCTGCCCGCGCTCGCGCAGACGGCGGAGGATGGCCGCCTGCCGCCTCTCCTGCCAGCGGCAGCCGGGATGCTCGGCGGGGCGGCGTTCCTGCTGGGGCTGGACGCGCTGTGCGCGCGGCGCGAGGGAACGCACGGCAGCACCCTGCTGCTCGCGGCCATCACGCTGCACAATATCCCCGAGGGCATGGCCGTCGGCCTTGCGTTTGCGCTGGCGGCGGACGGCGAGGGTCTTGCGGCCGCGTTTGCGCTGGCGTTCGGCATCGGCGTGCAGAATTTTCCCGAGGGCGCGGCGGTGGCGCTGCCGCTGGTGCAGGCGGGGCGGACGCGAAAGCGCGCGTTCCTCGCGGGGGCGCTCTCCGGCGCGGTGGAGCCGCTGTTCGGCCTGGCGGTGGTACCGGCGGCGGGCGTGCGGGCGCTGATGCCGTGGCTTCTGAGCTTTGCGGCCGGGGCGATGCTCTGCGTGACGGCGGGGGAGCTGCTGCCGCGCGCGGGCGGACGCGGCGGGACCTGCGGCTTTTTGGTCGGATTTTTGCTGATGATGGCGCTCGACGTGGCGCTGGGATAAAAAAATCCTCTCCGGTTGCCATCAGACATACAACAAACCCCTTACAGCTCACAAAGCTGTAAAGGTCGATGACCGTTGGCCTTTGCAATACAACAAAGGGGCGAAAAGGAGAGGAATCATGACAGCAGAAGAGCAGAGACAGATGAGCCAGATCGAGCAGTGCGAGTACCTCGCGCGGATGCGGCTGGAAAACCCGATGGAGAAATACGAGCGCGAGCGCGATGCGCGCGTGTACCGCTTTTCGAGCATCGACGAGGCCGTGGGCGCGCTGAGCGTCGTGCGGCGCGCGTGGTAAGGGGGCGGCGGCGATGAACAAAACGGCCAATTTCGACCTCCCGCAGTGGGAGAAGAGCGACTTCATCCAGATGGACGACTTCAACGCCGCGTTCGGCACGCTGGACGGCGCGCTGAAAACGCAGGCCGACGCCCTCGCGGGCAAGGCGGGCGGGGAGGACCTCGCCGCCGTGCGGCAGGAGATCGTCGAAACGCGCGCGGCCAACTGCCTTGTCAAGCTGGCGGGGCCGATCGTGACGGCGGCGGACAACGCCGAGATGAACTTCGATTTGTCGCAGGTGGACATGAGCAAGGTCGCGGCGCTGTTTTTCACGTTCTGCGCGGGCCAGACCAACGGCGCGATGACCCTTGCGGTGAATGGAACGTCGCTTGGCACGGTCTGCTCGCACAGCTGGTCGACCAGCGCGGGATTTGTATGGCTTGTGCCGTTTGGAAACGGTGTTGCATTCAGCACGCTGCTGACCAGCTCCGGCAGCGGCAGCGGCGGCACGGCCACAAATACCGACCTGAAATGGGCGCAGATCAAAAAGCTGACCATCAGCGGCACGTCCTACGCGGGCGCAACCGCAACACTATTTGCGGTGAAGAAGTAAAGAGAACAGAAAAATCCCTCGGGCGTAAGCCCGAGGGATTTTTTACTACAGTGTCAAAAAGTCAATTGGATTAACCAATCACGTAAGCGACATAGTAGTTGACGAAGTTCTCGCTGAACGCAACAAGGATAACGTTGTTGGTAGAGAGAACGTAGGTGCCGCTGGCAGTGGTGCTGCCGCTGTTGGCGGGCAGGGTAACCTGAGCAGCGAGAGCCGCATTGTCATAAACGCCGAGCGCAACCCAGTCGTTGGTGTTGGAAACAGCAACGGACATGGTGCTGCCGTTGTAACCCGTGAGGGTCTTAGCGTTTTTCAGGGCCAGATCGACAGAAACATAAGCCTTGTCGACGATGTCAACAACGGTGCTGCCGATGGTAACGGTGCCCTTACCGGCGAGAGTCTTCACATCGCTCTTGTCAGCATCGGGATTCACGCTGCTCTCAGCCGCAGCAACGTACACGACCTTGGCGTTGTACTTGCGGAGGGACTCGATGCCGTTGTAGTTGACCAGGACCTTAGCGCCTGCGGTGAGGTCGGCAGGGGTGCCCGCAGCGAGAGCAACCGTACCATCGCTGTACGTCACGACCTTGATCACGGTGGTAGCAGGATCGGTCAGGACATTGAAGTCCTTGTTGACAGTACCGGTGGTCTGCTCAGTCTGGAAGCTGTTACCGACAACAGGAGCCTTGACGGTAGCACGGTCAAAGTACTCAGTGCCTTCGGTCTTGGTGGCGTAATCACCGGCACCGGCCAGAACGAGAGCCATGCTCTTGATGTAGCCATCAGAGGTGACCTCGAACTTGTACAGGCCCTGACCGTTGGCAGCGACGGTAGTGGTGAACGTGGTGTTAGGCGTGGTAGTGGCGCCCGTCACGGTAGCGTCATAGACGGTGGTAGCGTCGAGAGAGCCGAGCTTATAGACGGTGTAGGCAGGAACCTGAGTGCCGTTCGGATAAGCGAAACCATCGACGGTATTGTCAGTGACGTAGGCGATGAAGGTGTTGCTGGCTGCGGTGTAGCCGCGGACAACAACGAGCTCGGCATAGCCGTAGCTGTCAAACTTCACGCACATCTTAGCGGCAGTGATGCTGGGGGCGTTGTTCTTGCCGGTGTAAACGGTGTAGCTATAGCCGTTGTCATTGACATACAGGAACACGGTGTTGTCGGTTGCAACAACATTGTTGATCCGGTCGCCGATAGTAGCGGTGCTGTTGTTGTAATAAGCAGTGCCGACGGCCGCATCACCGCCAAGATCAATGATCTTGTCGCTCTTGGTTGCAGCATTGGTGTAGTGAGTGGCGTTCATCAGGTTGTAGCTGCCGTCAGCATTGACGGAGTAAGCCATGATGTGATTGTAGTACGCGCTGTTATTGGTCCAGTAGATGGACACGCTGCCGGAAGTAGGAACGCCCTGAGTATAGGTGTTGCCCGTAGCGCCGGTGGCGTTTGCAGCGTTGCCGTTCACGGAAGCGATGGTAACATCGTTCTTGACTTCGCCATTGGCGAGAACAACGTCAGCCAGAGCGTAGCCGCCGAAGCTGGTAGCGTTGGCCTTCCACTCGATACGAGCGACAGCCAGGTAGTTAGAAGCGCTTTCGACAAGACCGATGGCATTGCCATAGGAGTCGGTAGCGACCATCCAGTTACCGGCAGCGCGGTGGTTCAGGAAGAACTTGTTAGCGTCCTTATAGGTGGTACCGGCAACAACAGTGGTAGCAGCGGTGGTACCAACTTCGTTGGTCCAACCGGTCAGCTTACCGCCTGCGACGACCTCAGCAGCAGCGACGCTCTCAACAGCAGCAGTGGCAGTGCCAACGTTGCTGATAGTAACGAGAACATACTGGCCGACGGTGAAGCCGGTGGCCTCGACCTTCGCGAAGGACACAGGCTTGGTGGTAGTGCTGGTGGTAGTGCTGGTGGTGTAAGCCTTCAGATCGACAGTATCAACAGTGACGTGGCTGTTGCGGTCGGTATAGGCCGGAGTGACCTTGGTGATCTGAGCCAGATAGGTGTTGATCTCAACGATGCGGTAACCGGCAGCGCCCATGTCATAGACCTCGGTCAGACGGCCCTGAGCGCCGACATAGGAGGTGGTGGCCAGCGGGTTGATGGTGGCGTAACGGTTGGAAGTCACGTCAGCGCTGGTGAGATTCTTGGCATAGGAATAGCCGTCGATGTAAGCGCCCTCAATTGCCTTGCTGGTGGAGATGCCGAGGTCCTTGGCGATGTCGCACTCGTCGACCTTCACGGTGTAGGAAACGACGGGCTTGGCGACGACGGTGGTCTTCTTGTTGCCGGTGTTGTAGGTCCAGACGTTTGCGGGACGACCCCAAACATCAGCGTTGACAGTGGTGCTGAGCTTCAGGTCGAAGTTCTGCTCACCGAGGGTCTTCTGCGCGCCGACAATGCTGTTGGCGACATAACCGAAGGCCGGGGTGTACTTGACCATGGGGACGGTAGCGGCGGTGCGGAACAGGAGCTCGGCGACCAGCTCGCGGGTAGCGGCAGCGTTCAGGTCAACGCCCTTGACGTTGACGAGAACACCGGCCTGCTGAGCGGTCGAGGCAACGCGGAGCTGCCACTGAGCGCCGGTGAACTCATCGTTCTTGTCGTAGCCGACAGCGCGCAGGATCATGGCGAGAGCCTGATAGCCGGT
>URQY01000027.1 GCA_900550165.1 uncultured Eubacteriales bacterium | reverse complement strand
CTTTCTCTGGGGGATCTAAAGGGGGTATTCTCTTCGGAAAGAGAATACCCCCTTTATTCGCGTCCCTGCACGGTGCAGGGATTTTCCCCACATGGTGTGGGGTCTTTTCACCTTTTTCCGAAAAAGGAAAATCAGAACCCAAACCCACCGAGGCCGAGGCCGCTGGTGAGCGCGTTCATCTTGCCGTCCATTGCTTCTTCAGCCTGGCGGAGCGCTTCGTTCACGGCAGAGAGGATGAGGTCCTGGAGCATCTCCACGTCCTCGGGGTCGACTGCCTCGGGCTTGATGGTGATTCCCGTAACCTCCTTCTTGCCGTTCACCTCGGCGCTGACGACGCCGCCGCCGACGCTCGCCGAGAAGGTCTTTTCCTCGACCTCCTGCTGCGCCTTCTGCATATCCTCCTGCATCTTCATGATCTGCTGCTGCATCTGCTGCTGCTTGAGTGCCTGGCCGCTGCCGTTGGAAAAGCCGCGGCGTGCGCTGTAACCCTTTGCCATAACTGTTGTCTCCTTTTTTATTTTACTGTAAAATTGTCGAATTTACTGCCCATACGCAGAAGGTCCTGCATCCTGTCGCGCTTTTTCGCGCCGGGACGAGGTCCCACAAGGAAGCGCACGCGGATCTCCTGCCCCACGGCACGGGACGTGACCTCCTGCAAAACGTCGATGACGACCTGCTGGTCGAGCATCGCCTTCTGCACCTCCGTCGTGCAGTAGACGGTGAGAAGCCCGTCCTTTACCTCGCCCTGCGCGGTGCCGATGAAGGCGCGCTTATCGGGCGTCAGGCGGTTTTTGTAGCTTTCCATGAGCTGATAGAACGTGTCGTCGTCCCCGGCGCTGTCTGCCGATAGCGGCGCGGCAGGCTCTTCTGCCTTCGGCGCGCTGACGGTCTTCGGTGCGCTCTCAACCGGTTCGCCGTAGGGCGGGGGCGCGTCGTAATCGTCGGGCAGGGGCGGCTCGTCCCACGGGGGGCTCTCCTCCGTCGGCGCCTGCGGCGCGTCGGGAGCAGCCTTCGGAACAGGGGCCGCCTGCGGCGCAGACACCGTTGCCGGGGCTGTGGCGGGCGCAGGCGCGCTCGCAGGGTTTCTGGCCGCAAACTGTACGCCCGCGGCGATCTGCTCCTCCAGACGCGCGATGCGCGCGTTCAGCGCGGCAAAATCGCCTGAGAGCGTCTCGTCGCAGAGCTTCAAGATGCACAGCTCGGCGTCCGTGCGCCGGTTCACGCTGAACTGGAGCTGCGCCGCCGTCTCCTGTAAGATCGTGCACAGCTGGATAAAGCGCGCGCTCGTCCCCTTCCCGCACAGGCTCGCAAGCGTCGCGGCATCATAGGCGCCGCTGAGCAGGCTCTCGCCGCCCTCGCCCGCCGTTGCGCGGATGAGCAGCTCGCGCGCAAGAGTCGAGAGCTCGCCGAGCACCGCGCCGACATCCTTGCCGCCGTCGTAGAGCTTACCGAGAAGCGCGAGCGCCCCGCGCGTGTCGCGCGAGAGGATGAGCTCCATGAGCTGCGCGGTCTGCACATTGCCGGCAAGTCCCAGCGCGTCGAGCACGGCGGGTGCGTCGATCGCGCCGCCCACGGCGGCGCACTGGTCGAGAAGGCTCAGCGCATCGCGCAGCGCTCCGTCGGACAGGCGGGCAAGCAGCGCCGCGCCGTCCTCTTTGAGGTCGATATGCTCCTGCCCCGCGATGTAATTCAGGCGCGAGACGATATCCTGCGGCAAAATGCGGCGAAAGGCAAAGCGCTGGCAGCGCGACAAAATCGTCGCGGGCACCTTGTGCAGCTCCGTCGTCGCCAGAATGAACATCAGATGCTCGGGCGGCTCCTCTAAGATCTTGAGCAGCGCGTTGAACGCGGGCGTCGAGAGCATATGGACCTCGTCGACGATATACACGCGCTTTTTCACCTGCGCGGGCGAATAGATGGCCTCGTCGCGCAGCGCGCGCACGCTGTCCACGCCGTTGTTGGACGCCGCGTCCAGCTCGACCACATCCAGCAGCCGCCCGCTCTCGATGCCGAGACAGCTCGGGCAGCGGTTGCAGGGGTTGCCGTTTTCCGGGTGCTCGCAGTTGACCGCGCGCGCGAGGATCTTGGCGCAGGTCGTCTTGCCCGTGCCGCGCGTGCCGGTGAAGAGGTAGGCGTGCGACAGCCGCCCCTCGGCCACCTGGCGCTGCAAGGTCTCGGTGATGTGCTCCTGGCCGACCACGTCGGCAAAGGTCTTGGGACGCCACTTGCGGTAAAGCGCCTGATACATCCGCAGCCCTCCCTTTTTCGATAAAAATACTCCTTCGCATACAGCTACGGGACCGGCGCCCTTGCGGCACATGGATGGTCCCGCTTAATGCTGCTCGGTTCCCCGCCTGACATGGTTCGCAGGTATCCATTGCGCAAGACCGGTCCCGCAGCTGTACGCGGAGGAGTGATTGAACAGATGATATTCTACTATACTTTCAAAAAAATATCAACAGAAAAATGAAAAAGGGGCTTCACAAATCGAAAAAAGTGTGTTATGATAATCCGCGCTGGGAGACCGGCAGTCATATTTGGGCCTGTAGCTCAGTTGGGAGAGCGTACGGTTCGCATCCGTAAGGTCGTGGGTTCGAATCCCTTCAGGTCCACCAAAGAAAAAAGTCACGACGATGTCGTGGCTTTTTTCTTTGGGTTCCGCTTGGCACAGCGGCACTTCCCCCTCCGGCGATTGAAATGCTCGGCGAAATGAATTCGCCCCGCGCCAAGGTTTTTTGCCTTCGGCAAAACACTTGTGACCCACCACTCGGCGCGGCCGCCGGAAGGCGGCATTTATCGTGTTCTGATATGACAAAAAGGAAGAGACAGCCGTTGGTCGTCTCTTCCTTTTTGGCCCGCGGGCTTACAAATCGGGACTTACCGGTCCCATCCCATTACGAATTCTTTTTCCCCTGTCTCGTCGTCTACGTTTTCAGATCGAATGCTGAATTTCTCTCTCAGGTAAAATCGAATCGCTTTCTTATTTTTCTGGTAAACGCACAAACTTAATGTCGGCTTGACTCTCTTCACATGATCCAACAGCTGTTTTCCGATCCCCTTTGATTGGTCTGCTTCTTTCACAAAAATACCTTCGATGTAATTATCGTTCAAGCCAATGAAGCCGTTGATCTGCTTTGTGCTGTCATCTTCATGCACATATATTTCTGCATGAGGGAGCATTCCTCTCACCATGCCGCAGTTGGTGCGCCAGTAATCAGGCGATATGAAATAATGTGCCTGAATATTCGTATCCAACCATATTTGCATCACTGCGCCGATATCGCGCTCGGTATATCGCCTTATCATTTCATCATCTCCATCAAATTTCGGATCGATCGCTGCATTCAGAATATTTTCCCGAAAGCAGGAAGCACCGCCAATGGCGGTGCTTTTCGTTTTTTGCTCACTTTGCCGCGGTCCTGTTCGGGCTCTGCTCCAATGCGCGCTTGACGACGCACAGATGGTCGGTGCAGGCAGCGCAGGTCAAAAAGGCGTTCGTCTCCTCGCAGAAGCGCTCGGGGTAGCGGTGATACGTGACCTCCCACGCGGCGGTGCACACGAGCGCCAGCACCACAAGGCTCCAGGAATAAACGCTCGGCACAAAGATGAGCGGCGTGACCGTCATGATCGTGCCCCACGCGAAGATGCGGCAGGTCACGCAGCATTTGTTTTTCATAAAGAGCTTCTGGAACGGGCAATAGAACACGATGCAGATCACGTCGCAGAGATAGTAGAGCACCGTGAGCAGCAGCATCTCCGGCACGCCGAAGATACCCTTGTAGTAAAGCGCCGCGAAGATGAGATTCGGGATGGCCCAGATGACCGCCACGCGCGTGGCGCCGAGATCGAGCTTTTTGAGCTTCGTGCGCAGGAAGAAGTCGTCGACCACGGTCTCCACGCGATCGAACGTGCCGGGGAACTGCTTGAGACAGCCCCTTGACACGCGCGAGCGCGGCGAGAGCTGCAAGGCGAACGATGCCGCCAAGATCACCCAGAGGATATTGACCGGCGAGAAGAACGCATGGCGCGCGGTAAAGTCCAGCGCGGCGCGGTTTTTGAAGTAGCCCGAGATCGTGACGAACATCACGCTCAGGCGGAAGAAAAAGCGCAGCAGATAACTGCGGAACATATTGATCGTTTTGTGCATGGTACGTGCTTGTGTAAGGCCTCCTAAGAAACGTGGATATGCTGTGCGAGCACCTTATGCAGGAGCTCCGCTTCGATGGGCTTGGAGAGGTGATAGTTCATGCCCGCCTCGATCGTGCACTCTCCACCGCGATGCTGCCGCCCTCCGGCATGAACTTCGCCGCGTTGGAAAGCAGATTGAAAAAGATCTGATTGAAGCGCAGCTTATCCGTGCGGATACAGGACTCATGGCAATTCATCGCCACGATGAAGCGAATGCTCTTTTCCTCCATCAGCGGGCGGATGATGGTGTTGATGCCCTCGACGAACTCCTCGACGTGGTACACGTCCTCCTTGAGCGTCAGCGCGCCGTTTTCGATCTTCGACATATCGAGGATATCGTTGATGAGGCCGAGCAGGAAATTGCTGGACGTTTCGATGCTGTGAAGGTAGGAATGCACCTTCTTCGCGTCCTCCTCTTCCTCGGCAAGGCGCGTCAGGCCGATGATGGCGTTCATCGGCGTGCGGATATCGTGCGACATCCGCGAGAGGAACTCCGATTTTGCCTGCGCAGCGGATTCTGCCTTTTCCGCAATGACCTTGAGCTCTGCGTTCTTGCGGTCGATCTCGCCGTAGAGCTCGCTGCGGCGCTGCTCCTCGACCGTGAAATCACACCAGGCATACACGAGCGCATAGCTCGCGTTGATGACGAGCCAGCCGGGATTGGCGAGCTGGATCCAGATGAACGCGGCTGTGGTGGCAAAAAGAGGATGAGCAGCACCGCGTTCGAGCGCGGGACGATGCGCTTCCAGTACCCCAGCGCCTGCAAGAGGCCCACAGCGGAGTAAAACATGATAAAACCCACGCCGATGGGCATGAAGAGCGCGCCGCGCGAATACTGCATATCGCTCGTCAGGTGGAAAAACCACTCCGTATGCGGATTGGTGACGGCAAGGAGCGCATAAATGATATAGGGCAGCGTGATCGCCACGATGCCGCGCAGGATCACGCGCTGCGGCGCGTCGCGGTGGATGAGCACATACTCGTAGCACACCCACACCGCCGCCAGCAGCGGCATACTGGCCACATAGAGCGTCATCGCATACTCATTCATCCACCACTCGGTACTCTGATTCATCGCAAGCGAGGAAACGATATCAATGATCACATTGACGATGCTGAGCAGCAGCACAATGAAGAAGGCATTCCCCTGCCGGTCTCGCTTGCGGGCGTGCTCCGGGCTCTCCTTGATGAACATGATGAGGAAAATTGCCAGTGCAAATAGTCGGTCTCTACGTGCCACACAAGCGTTTTCTTCCATTTCTCCCGTTTTTATCCCGCAGCGCTCCGTCTCTCCGGCTGCGGCAATCCTCTTATATAATCCCTGTTATTTCTATTTTATCTTAACACAATCTTCCCGAATTGCAACGATTTTCCCGATTTTTATTCACGCATCGCGCAAAAAAGAGCACTCGCATGAGTGCTCTTTTTTCACATGAAGTTGGCAAAGATCGACGCGCCGACCACCGTGAGAAGGCCCGCCACGACGATCGAGAGGCTGCTCATCGCGCCCTCGACCTCGCCGATCTCGAGCGCCTTGGCCGTGCCCAGCGCGTGCGCGGCCGAGCCAATGCTCACGCCCTTGGCGATGGGGTCGGTGATGCGGAACAGGCGGCACACCGCCACAGCGACAACATTGCCGAAAATGCCGGTAATGATGATCATGGCGACCGTCAGCGTCACATAGCCGCCGAGCTCCTCGGATACGCCCATGCCGATGGCCGTCGTGATGGACTTAGGCAGAAGCGTCACGTATTCCTCGTGTGTAAGATGAAAGAGCCTGCTCATCACGAGCACGCTGCAAAGCGTCGTGATCACGCCGGAGAAAATGCCTGCGAAGATGGCCTTCCAGTTGCTCTTCAAAAGCGCGAGCTTTTCATACAGCGGCACGGCAAGGCACACGGTCGCGGGGGTGAGCAGATAGCTCAGATACTTTGCGCCCTCGTAGTAGACGTCATAGTCGATATGCGCGGTCAAAAGCACCGCGATGGTCACGATGACCGAGATGAGCAGCGGATTAAAAAGCGCGAATTTGCACTTTTTTTGCAGCACAACGCCGAGGCCGTAAGCCGCCAGGCTCACCGAAACGCCGAAGAAGACGGACTGTTCAAAAAAGGTCATTCCTGCTCCGCCCCCTTCTTTCCCTTTTTAAGCACCGCCTGCGTCACAAGACCCGATACACTCATCACGACGACGGTGGTCACGACCGCAATGACGATATAGGCAAGCAGGTTTGCCCGGATCACGTCCCACGAGGCCATCAGCCCCACGGCGGGCGGGATGAACATGATGGGCATGATCTCGATGAGGAAGCAGGCCGTGTCGTGCACGTCGTCGAGCTTGATGAGGCCCGTGACAAGGCACAGGAACATCAGCACAAGGCCGTAGATGCTCGCAGGCACCGGCAGCGGCAGCAGAAAGTTGAGCAGCTCGCCCACGAGCGAAACGAGCAGAATGATGCCGAATTGTTTGACGTATTTCATGATTTTTCCCTTCTTTGCGTGGTACTGCTCATTGTACGGCGCGAAAAAAGGGCTGTCAATCGACGAAGCGGCGGAATCCCCGTCCCATGGCGCGCGTTCCTTTGGCAAGCTGTATAAAGGTTCCGTTCAGAAGGAAATTTTCCGCGTTTTTATGCCGGTGTGCACCCAAAAGAGTTAAGACACCCGTATAACAGGTATCTTGCTCCGCCCTGATCGAATATTCCGATCTTCTGCTCTCACATCTAACGATATAAACGCTGCTTTTCTGCCGCGCCGCCCCATGGAGGCGGCAGCGGAAGGGCTGATAAATTTATATAAGGAGGATAACACCACGCCAGTATCCATACGATCGCGCAGAAGGCTCCTGTTTACATCAGCGTCATATAGCTGACACCGTCGAGCGCTTCAAGCGCCTGGATCTCCTCGTCCAGCGTCGTTTTGCCGTTCACCCAGAGGGTGAACGTGCCGCACACGGGGCCGCCGCTCCCCGCCTGTGCATCGCTGAAAAGATCAAGGTCCCAGATGTAATGCCCGCGGCTTTTCACGTGGCGGATGATCCGGCCCGCCGTGCTCTTGCTCTCCATCTCGAAATACACGGTGGAGACGCGCTGCGTCTTGCGGATGCGAAGGTCCACGCGCCGCAGCACCTGCATGGCAAGGAAGATGAACGCATAGCAGATGAGTCCGCCCGCGTAAAAGCCCGCGCCGAACGCCGTGCCGATGATGGCGACCGCCCACAGGCCCGCCGCGGTCGTCAGACCGCGCACCTCCTGATTGCGCGTCACCAAGATCGTGCCCGCGCCGAGAAAACCAAGTCCTGTGATGACGGAGGCCGACATACGCACAAGGTCCGTCTCGCCGATGCCGGCAACAAAGATATTCGTCATCATCACGAGCGCCGAAGCGTCGCTCACGATGATGTAGGTGCGAAAGCCCGCCGCCTGATTGTGCCGCTCGCGCTCAAAGCCGAGCGTGCCTGCGCAGAACGTGGAGAGCAGGGTACGCACCACGATCGAGAGCACCGTGATATCGGTGAGCTGCTGAGAGATCGCTGCCATTGTTTTTTCACTCACTTTTCGCTGAAAATTGGGGATGCCCCGCACGGCATACTATGCCTGCCGCCTCAGTCGTTCGCCTTTTTGAGGTCCGCGTTCTTCTCGTAGGCGGCGATGACGGCGTCAAATACCGCCGCGCGCATACCGCGCTCCTCGAGCGTGCGCACGCCCTGAATGGTCGAGCCGCCCGGCGAGCACACACGGTCCTTGAGGCTGCCGGGGTGCTCGTTCGTTTCGAGCACCATCTTCGCCGTGCCGAGCATCATCTGCGCGGCATACTGCACCGCTGCCGCGCGCGGCAGGCCGCACGCGACGCCGCCGTCAGCCAGCGCCTCTAAAAACATCGCGGCAAAGGCCGGGCCGCAGCCCGCGACCGCCGAGCCCGCATCCTGCAATTTCTCTTCAAGCGCAAAGAGCTTGCCCGCCGGGGCCATATAGGAGAGAAATGCCTCCACGTCCGCCTTTTTGCAGTTTTCACTGCACGCGTAGAAGATGACGCCCTCGCCCACGGCGGCGGGCATATTCGGCATGATGCGGATGACGGGATAGTTCCCACCTGCCATGGTCTGGATCGTCTCGATGGTCAGTCCCGCGGCCATGCTGATGAGCACAGGCTTCTCCACGCGCGCCTTCAGCACCGGCGCGATGTCCGCGAGCATCCCCGCCATCATCTGCGGCTTGACGCCGAGGAACAGATGATCCGCCTCCCCTGCCGCCGCCGCGTTGTCGCAGACCGCCGCGCCGATGGCGTTCGCCAGCGCCTGTGCCTTTTCTGCCGTGCGGTTGGCGAGCAGGATATCCACATTTCCGCTCTTCGCCGCGGCGCGCGCGAGCGCGCCGCCCATATTGCCCGTGCCGATAAAGCCGATCTTCATATCGCAGTCCCTCTTTCGCTGTCTTGCGGCGGGCGCAGAGCGCGCCGCCGGTATTTTTCTCTATTGTAGTACACTCGTGCGCCGCCGTCGAGCAAAAGTTTCACCCGCAGCGCACTTTTTTGCGGTGAGAGAAGGGAGCGGTGCAAAGCGTTACGCTCTGCACCGCTCCCTTTTTCTGTTTTGGCGTCTTACTCTGTACCGATGCGGCACATCTGCTCCTCCTGATAGTCCACGATGACGCGGACGTACCCGCAGAGCATTTTGTCGACCTCTTCGTCGCCGGTGTCCACCAGCAAAGCGCGGCCCCGCAGGTGGAAGAGCTTCTCCTTCGTGGCAAGTACGTGGAGATGCTCCTTCCCGATACGGCGGAGGACCTTCGCGCTGAGCTGCTGGTTGCCGCGCCCGAGCAGGTACCCCTGCCCGCCCGTAGGCGTGACAATCAGATGCGTCGGCTTTTCGTCAAGACGCTTCAAAATGTCCGCCTCGCTGAGGTCGGACTGCACAAGCTGCCTGTTGCAGATGAGGTCCACGCCGATGAGCGTATCGGGCAGGCCGAGCTCGTCCATCAGCGTGCGCGTGGTGGAGCCGGGCCCGACCAGATAATAGGTATCCGGCTTCAGGCGGTCGATCATCTCATCGGCAATGGCGCACTGCTGGGCGTGCTCGCTCGCCGGCGAGGGCGCCTTGCCGTGCTGCATATAGTCGCGCTCGTCGGGCACCGTGAGATAACCGTACAGGCTGGTGCTCACGCGGCCGTCGCGGTAGGCCGCCTCGTCGATATCGACGACCTCGGCCTCGTAGGTGCGGCGGCAGCGGCCCTCAAGGTACTTCAGCGCCAGCTTGCCGGCCGCCTCGGGGCGGATGGCATACACAGGCGAGTGGATCTTCACGCCCGCCGGGATGCCGATGGCGACCGCCTTGTCGCCAAGCGCGGCAAAAATATCGCGCGCGGTGCCGTCGCCGCCCGCAAAGAGCAGCAGGTCCGCGTCCTTCATCGCCTGCGCAGCGCGTCTGGTGTCGTCCGAGGTCGTTTCCGCCCCGGTCTCATACACGCACTCGACATGGGGGAAGCCAAGGCCTTTGACGAGCGACTCGCCCATCTCCCCGCTCGCGCACAGGACCGTCATCTCTCCACCGAAGGGCAGGAGCTCTTTGAGCGCGGCAGCCGCGCGATCCCCTGAATGACGGACGGCGCCGAGGCGGGCAGCTTCCGCTGCCACGCCGTCGGTGCCCTTCAGTCCGACGCTGCCGCCCATCCCTGCAATGGGATTTACGATCAGCCCTAATTTTTTCACTGGAACTTGCGCAGGTAGCAGCGCCAGGTAACGGCCCACTGCTCGGGATCGTCCATGTTGGACTCATCGAGCTGGTGGCAGACGCTCTGATACGGCGCGTTCTTGACCTTCTCGGGATCCTTGTAGGCTTCCTCGAAGACATACTTGAGCGTCTCGATGTACTCGTCGATGTCCTCCTTGGACGGGGTCTCGGTGGGCTCGAGGGTCATCGGCTCGGGAACGTAATACGGGTGATGGCTCTGCCAGTAGTGCATACCGAAGTCCATCATGCGGCGCTGCACGTCCGCGGTGCCGACGCCGGTCTCCTTGGCGAGCGTTTCGAGCGTGTAGCGGCACTGCTCGATGCGCTGCTTGCCGGGGATGTAGGGCGCGTCCACGCAGTGGAGCTCCATGAGCTTCTTGAACATATAGTTGTTGTTCAGAACAGCCGTCTTCGCGACCTGATACAGGCCGTCGGGCCCCATGGAGCGGATCCAGGCATACGCCTTGAGCACGACCGGCGCAACGCCGTTGAACTCGCGGATCTTGCCGATGGCGGACGGATTGCTCGTGGTCTCGTAATCGTAGAAGTACTTCTCCCCGTCGAAGCCGATCAGCGGCGCGGGCAGGAACTTTTCGAGCTCCTTCGAGCAGCCGACAGCACCGCAGGCGGGGCCGCCGCAGCCGTGCGGGGTGGAGAAGGTCTTGTGCAGGTTGAAGAAGCACATATCAAAGCCGGCGTCGCGCGCGCGGGTCACGCCGAGCAGGCCGTTGGCATTCGCCTGGTCATAAGCGCACAGACCGCCCTTTTCGTGGACGAGCTTGGTGAACTTGAGCACGTTCTTGTTGTAAACGCCGGTATCCTCGGGGTTCGCGACGAAGAAGGCCGCGGTGTGCTCGTTGACGGCCGCCTTGAAAGCCTCGTAGTCGGGATAGCCGTTTTCATCCGGGTGCAGGTAGATGATCTTGAAGCCCTTGACGTGCGGGGCGGCTGCATCGGAAGGATGGGAGTAGATCGTGGTGATGATTTCGTTGCGCTCGTTCTCCTCGCCGCGGGACTTATAGTAGGCGTACACGAGGGACGCCATGCCCAGGATGCCCTGGGAGCCGCCGCTGGGCTGGAAGGAGAAGCGGTCCATGCCGGAGATCTCGCACATATACTTTCCGGTATTGTACATGATCTCCATGATGCCCTGGCAGGTGCTCTCGTCCTGCAGGGGGTGCATCTCGCGCATCTGGGGGAGATTGGCAAGCTGGTCGTTGACCTTGGGGCTGTACTTGACGGTGCAGGTGCCCTGGCCGATCTCGATGTTCACGTCGGCGCCGAGGGTCTCCTGCGCAAGGCGGGAGTAGTGGCGCAGCACGCGGGGCTGGGAAATTTCAGGAAGGGCCGGAGCCTCCTTGCGCTTGAGGAACTCGGGCAGCGCGTTCACGCCGTCCACGGCCTCGGCGACCTTCGCGTCGGCCTTATTGACCAGGATGCCGCGCTCGCCGTGCTTGCTCAGCTCGAAAATAACGGGCTCGTCCCACTTGGCCTGGTGAAAGCCGGTGCGGACCTTGGAGCTTCTGTCGATCTTTTTCATGTTCATTCCTCTCCTTTCATCACAGGATCTCGCTCAGCGCGGAAACGAGCGTGTCGATATCCTCCTTGGTGTGGACCTCCGTCACGCAGTACATGGCGCACTGGCCGAGCGCGGGGAAGTCACGGGAGAGATCCTTGCCGCCGAAGATGTGCTTTTCAAGCAGCGCCTTGTTGATCTCCGCGACGGTCTTGCCGGTCTTGCTGAAGTCCAGCACGAACTCCTTGAAGAACGGAGCGGAGAAGCGCAGGGAGACGTTGGGCAGGGCAGCGAGCTGCTTGGCCGCGTACTGGGCGTTCTGCATGATGGTCTCGCCGACCTCCTGCATACCCTGGGGGCCCATGGTCGCAAGGTACACGCCGGCAGTGATGCCCCACAGGGCGGTCTGCGTGCCGACATATTCCTTGGCCTTATCACGCAGGTGGCCGAACGAGGTGCGGTCATACGCAACGTCGGCGAAGGCGTACTCGCCCTCGGTGTTGGTGCGGCAGATACCGAACAGACGGGAGGGGAATTCGAGCACGTAGGTCGGGTCGTCCATCGTGGCCATGAACCCGGACTGACCGCCGCCGTAGTTCATGTGGATACCGAGCGGCTGCAGGTCGCCGCAGACGATGTCCGCGCCGTAGCTGTGGGGCACGGCCACAACGCCGAGGGAGATGGGGTCCACGCCGACGACGCACTGCGCGCCCGCGTCATGCGCGGCGTTCGCGATCTCGCGCGCGCCGATCTCCAGACCGCCGAAGTAGTTGGGGTTTTCGAAGTAGACAACGCCGATCGAATCGTTCAGCTTGCTCTTCAGGTCGGCAAGATCGATGCAGCCGGTCTTGTCGTCGCACTTGACCTCCTCGATCCGGAGGTCGGGCGTGCAGTAGTTCTTCACGACCGCGAGCTTTTCGCGGTCCATGGAGGCGGGCACGAGCACGCCGGTGCGCCCCGCGACGCGGGAGCCCATGCGGATGGCGGTGGCGGCAGCCTGGGAGTAGTCCATCGTCGGGACGTTGACCACTTCCATGTCGAGCAGCTCGGCCATCATGCTCTCATACTCGAACAGGGACTGGAAACGGCCGAAGTCGTTGTAGCTCTCGCCGCCGTAAGCGGTGAGGAACTCGCCCTTGCCGTTGATCTCGTCGCAGATGGCGGGGACATAGTGCTGATAGCAGCCCGCGCCGAGGAAGTTGAGGTTGTCCGCGCAGGAGCTGTTCTTCTTGAGCAGCTTCTCCACGTGGCGGCGCAGCTCGTACTCGGAGCCGAACGCCTCGGGCAGGTCCATGTTTTCTTTCAGAATGATCTCGTCGGGCACTTCCTCGTGCAGCTCTTCGAGAGAGGTCAGGCCAATTTCATGCAGCATCTCCTGTTCCACTTCGGGAACGGAGTTGGGGATGTAAGGATGGCTCTTGAATCCTTTCACACTCATTACAGTCGTCCTTTCTGTCTATATCAAAATCGGGTATCGAAGCTTAGGCGATGCCGCCGCCGTCCACGACGAGCGCAGCGCCGGTGACCCAGGAAGCCAGGTCGGAGCACAGGAACAGCACGCCCTTGGCGATATCCTCGGGCTGGCCGATGCGGGCGAGCGGACGGCCGCTGCCGCAGGACTTGAGGAACTCCTCGATATCGGCGTCGCTCTTGATCTCGCCGGTCTGACGGCCCTCGCTGATCATCATGGCGGTCACGGTGTCGCCGGGGTTGATGGAGTTAACGCGGATGTTATCCTTGCCGTGGTCGATGGCCATGGCGCGGGTCACGTTGACGATACCGCCCTTGACGGCGCAGTAGGCCGCCGCCTGATCGCCGCCCTTGAGACCCCAGCCGGAGCCGGTGTTGACGATGGAGCCGCCGCCGACCTTGCGCATCTCGGGGATGACGTGCTTGCTCATCAGGAACAGGCCCTTGAGACCAACATCCAGAACGAAATCCCATTCCTTCTCCTCGAGCTGATCGATGGACTTACGAACGGTGACGCCCGCGTTGTTGTGCAGGATATCAATGCGGCCGAACCTGTCGACGATGGCCTTGACGGTGTCGATGACGCTCTGCTCGTTGGTGACGTCGCACTGGAAGAAGGCGGCATCGCGGCCGGCATCGCGCAGCTCCTGCGCGGCAGCCTCGGACTTGGGGCTCACATCGACGATGGCAACGCTCGCGCCGTAGGCAGACAGCATCTGCGCAACGCCCAGACCGATGCCGGAGCCGGCGCCCGTGATAACAGCGACCTTACCGGTAAGGTTCAGCGGATCTCCCTTTTGAATCATGATATTGATCTCCTTTCAAATTATGGCCGCTCCCGTGAGGGAGCTCCCTGTTCACTCGTTTTCATGTGATGCCTTTTTATAAGCAAAGACCGTTCCACTTTTTGCCGTGCGGCACAAAAAAGATGATTTTTGGTCGCATCTGCTAAAATCGCGCCGTTTGAACCGGCAATGTGCCGGCCAAATTCCGTCATTTTGTCGCCTTTTGGTCGGTTGACAGCATTTGTCACCGCTTGCCATTGTGTCAATCGTTGTCATATGTGTCACACAGGTTTGCCATGCGCGACGTGCCCGCGCACCGCTGGCAGAAAAAGCGCCTCCCGCGGGAGGCGCTTTTGGGCGAAGGCCCTTTTCCATGTCTTTTCTATATGGTATCGATGCCTACTGTGACGCGCCGCAATCAAATCATCATCGTCAGTCCGTTTTCCTCGATGCCGATCTCCACGAGCGGCGCGCCGGGGTCGTACTCGCCGTCGAGCGTCCAGGGGATGTCCTCGGCCGTCTCCGCCGTGACATGCTTGACGTGGCGGAAGATCAGCCCCTCGGAATTGCAGTAATCCTTGTTCACAAGCGCCAGAATGAGCGCCTGCATCGCCGCGGGCGTGCGCGGCACGGGGACGAGCAGCAGCTCGAACTCGCCGTCGTCGAACGACACCGTCTCGGGCGAGAGCTTCATCAGCCCCGCGATGGACGTCGAATTGCTGATGGCGCCGAAGAGGTATTCCCCGTCGAAGACCTCGCCGTCGGCAGTGATCTTCATGCGGTAGGGGCAGAGCGTGTCGAGATTTTTCACGCCGTCGAGCATATAGGCGAAATGGCCGAAGACATTTTTGATGTCCTGCGGCACGGTGTAGGTCGTTTTGGTAAACGCGCCGAAGGACGCGACATAGACAAAATTGCGCTCGCCGAACTTGCCCACGTCCAGCTCGCGCGGCTGAAGGCGCATCGCCGAGCGCGCTGCCTTGGCGGGATCTGAGGAAATGTTCAGGCTCGCGGCAAAGTCGTTCGTGCTGCCGCCGGGCAGATAGCTCACCGCCGGGCGCTTTTCCTTCGGAATGCGCATCACGCCGTTCACCGTCTCGTTGAGCGTCCCGTCGCCGCCGTGACAGACGACCAGATCAAACTCCGCGCCGAGCTCCTCGGCCAGCTCCGTTGCCTCGCCGCGGCGCGACGTCACGCGCACGGAGACGAGATACCCCGCCTCGGAATAGATCGAAACCGCGTCGAACAGCGGCGCGTGCGACTTGGTCTTCCCCGCGCGGGGATTGACGATAAAGAGCAGCTTCTTGTCCATAGGGTCCTCCTGTCGATCGCTCTTCATAACACGCGGCCAAAGCGCCAAATAACGCTTCAGCCGTTTTCCCCGCCGGACAAAGAAATTTGTTAACCGGCGGTAAAGATTATCATAACACAGGAAATGAGCGGTTGCAATTCCCGGCAAAAAATAGTAAGCTACTTTTAGCATCTTTTAGCAGTCACTTAACGTCTTTTGCCCAAAAAGGGGGAGCCCATGAAAAACAACAAGACCTATCTTCACCTCGGCGTAACGCTGATCGTCTCGGCCTGCGCGGTGCTGATGTTTTACGACACGTTTTTCCAGTCCCGCGTGCTGCTGGACTTTTTCGACAAGCTGATGAGCGTGCTCTCGCCGGTCATCTACGGCCTTGTGTTCGCGTACCTGCTCGCCCCCATCGTCGACTTTTTCGACCGGTATATCCAAAAGGGGCTGCCGAAGGCCAAGTCCTCGCTCATCCGGGGGCTGAGCATCCTTGTCACGTGGCTGTGCGTCATCGCGATGATCTACCTGATGTTCAGCATCCTCATCCCCGAGCTGGTCGACAGCGTGAAAACGCTGGCCGCCAACTTTGAGAGCTACTACCGCACCGTTTACAACTGGGTCACGGCGCTGGTAGAGAACGAAACGCTCTTTACCGACGACGCGATCTCCGATCAACTGCTCTCCGCGCTCAACGGCTACTACGACAAGCTCGTCAAATGGGTCACCGACACGGTCATCCCGCAGGCGCAGGTCGCCATCGTCGCCGTGACGGGCGGCATCTGGAGCGTCGTCATGTTCCTCAAGAACGTGCTCATCGGCATGATGATCTCGGTCTACCTCCTTGCGCGCAAGGAGAGCTTTGCCCGCCAGTCGAAAAAGCTGCTCTACGCCATCCTTCCCGAAACGCCGTATCGCCGCACGCTGCGCGCCGTATCGGAGGCCGACCGCATCTTCAGCGGCTTTGTGCGCGGCAAGCTGCTCGACTCGCTCATCATCGGCATCATCTGCTTCATCTGCTGCTCGATCTTCAACTTCCCGTATACGCCGATCATTTCCGTGTTCGTGGGCGTGACGAACATCATCCCCATTTTCGGTCCCTTCCTCGGCGCCGTTCCGAGCGCGTTCCTCATCCTGCTCGTCAGCCCGAAGCAGTGCCTGTACTTCATCCTCTTCATCATCGTGCTCCAGCAGTTCGACGGCAACATCCTGGGGCCGAAGATCCTCGGCAAATCCACCGGCATCTCGAGCTTCTGGGTCATCGTGGCTATCGTGGTCGGCGGCGGCTTCGGCGGCGTGCTGGGTATGTTCCTGGGCGTGCCGATCTTTGCGTGCGTCAGCTCGTTTGTCAACTGGTTTACCGGCCGCAGCCTTGAGAAAAAGGGCGCGACGGAGGCGCTGTTCGACCCCCTCCCCGCTCCCGGCGAAAAAAAGGACTGATCTTCCCCATGAAGGCATTTTACCGCGAAAACAAAGGACTGCACCGCTGGCTCCTTGCCTGCGGCGCAGTCCTTGTGCTTTTTTACTTTTTCCGCAATGACCGCGCGATCGTCAATTTCTGGGTCTACTCGGTCACGCTGCCCTTCGAGCAGCTTCTGGGCCGCGCGTGCGCGGCGCTGCCGTTTTCGGTCGCGGAGCTTTTGTACGTGCTCGCGGCGGTCACGGCGGTCGTGCTGCTCGCACTGATGGCGCGCTATCTCGTCAGGTCCCGCAAAAAAGGCCGCGCGGCGTACCGCTGCGTGCTCTTCGCGCTCGACCTTGCGCTCACGGTCTGCGCCGCGTTTTCGCTCCTCTGGGGCGCGAATTACTACGCGGACGATTTCTGCGACAAAAGCGGTCTCACGCCCGAGCCGGTCGCGTATGAGGACCTGCTGTACGTCACGCGCCGCTTTGCCAATACGCTCGCTCTCGCCTCCGGGCAGGTCGAGCGCGACGAGGACGGCCTCTTCACCGCCGACCGGCAGGAGATCTTAGCCTGCGCCGACACGGTGTACGACTGCCTGTACGACGAGTTCCCCTTCCTCGACCTGCCCGATCATGCGCCCAAGGGCATCGTCTGCTCGAAGATCATGAGCGCGATGAACTTCACGGGCTTCTACTTTCCCTTCACGGGCGAATCGAACGTGAACATGGACTCGCCCGCGATGCTGCTGGCCTCGACCTGCGCGCATGAGCTCGCGCATCAGCGCGGCATCGCGTCCGAGCAGCAGTGCAACTTTCTCGCAGTCCTCGCCTGCACGCGCTGCGACAACGCGAACTACAACTACGCCGGCTGGCTGCTCGGCTACATCCATTTGTCGAACGCCCTCTACCGCGCCGACCCCGACGCCTGGCAGGAGGTGCGCAGCCGCCTGCCCGAGGAGGTCCTGGCGGACCTGCGGGTCAACAGCGCCTACTGGTCGCGCTACAAGGGGCTGACGGCCACCGTCACCCAGTCGCTCAACGACAAAATGATCAAGACCTACGGCGACGCGCTCGGCACGCAGAGCTACGGCGCGGTCGTCGACCTGCTCGTGAACTACTACGCCTGAGCGCCCGTCTCGCGGTAGGACTTCAAAAACTCCTTCGTCCGCTCCTGCTGCGGGTCTTCAAAGACCTGCGCGGGGCTGCCCTGCTCCACGATGACGCCGCCGTCTAAAAACACGACGCGGTCGCTCACGGCGCGGGCAAAGGGCATCTCGTGCGTCACGATGACCATCGTCATGTGCTCGTCGGCAAGAGAGCGGATGACGCGCAGGACCTCACCGGTGAGCAGCGGGTCGAGCGCGGAGGTCGGCTCGTCGAAAAAGAGGATCTCCGGCTTCATCGCGAGCGCGCGGGCAATGGCCACACGCTGCTGCTGCCCGCCCGAGAGCTGATAGGGGTAGGCGTTTTCCTTGCCTTGTAAGCCCATCTTGTCGAGCAGCGCTATCGCCTCGGCCTCGACCTCGGCCTTATCGCGCTTCTGCACCGAGACGGGTGCGTCGCAGACGTTTTTGAGCACCGCGTAGTGCGGAAAGAGGTCAAACTGCTGGAACACCAGCCCAAACTGCCGCCGCACCTGCGCGAGCGCAGACCTTCCGGCGTAGACGCTCCTGCCGTTTTCCTCGCGCGCGGCGACGTTTTCGCCGTACGCGAGCGTGCCGGAGTCCATCGTCTCGAGCAGCGTCGCACAGCGCAGCATGGTCGACTTGCCGCCGCCCGAGGGCCCGATGATCGACACGACCTCGCCCTTTTCCACCTTCAGGGACACGCCCTTCAAGACCTCGAGCGCGCCGAAGGCTTTTCTCGCATTCTGCATTTCAAAAACTGCCATAGTTCTCCCCTCCCTTCATCGGTAGTAGCGCAGCGCCTGCTCCCATTTTTCCATGGCGAAGGCGACCACATAGTTGAACACATAATAGAATACGCCCGCCGCCACCAGCGCCAGCATTCCCGGCGTGTTCGGCGAGGCGACAATCTGCTTGGCGCGCGTGAACATCTCCACCGTGCCGATGACGGACGCGAGCGAGGTGTCCTTCACGAGCGTGATGACCTCGTTCGTTACGCTGGGGATCACGCGCTTGACCATCTGCGACAGGATGATCTTGAAAAATGTCTGCGCCTTCGTATAGCCCAGCACCTGCGCGGCCTCATACTGCCCGCGCGGGATGGATTCAAGTCCCCCGCGATAAATTTCGGCAAAGTACGCCGCATAGTTGATGACGAACGCGACGATGACCGCCGTGAAGCGCCAGTTGCCCGGCACCGTGACGCCGAGCAGAAGCTTCGGCCCGTAGAAGACGACCATGAGCTGAAGCATCAGCGGCGTGCCGCGCATGATGGAGATATACGCCTTGATGAAGCCGCGCAGCGGTGTCAATCTGCTGCGGCGGCCAAACATCACCGCAAGGCCCAGCGGCATCGAGAACAGCAGCGTGAGCGCAAAGATGAGCAGCGATGTGACAAAGCCCTGCGCCAGCAGGGAAAGCATCGTGGATACAGTCATAGAGTTTCCCTCCGTTTTTTAGCGAAAAGCGGGAAAAAGCGGGGGCTTTCGCCCCCGCTCCCTCCCTGAGAAGAGGATGGGCTGTTGAGCGGTCGATGAACGATCCTGTTCGCCCTGTTTTTACTTGTTGATGAGGCACAGGCTGTCGAGCACAAGACCCTGATCAACGTAGTTCTGCGCGATCTCCAGCATGGTGCCGTCCTCGGCCATCTTCAAAAGCTCCGCGTTCACCGCGTCGCGCAGCTCGGTGTTGCCCTTGAGGAAGCCGATAGCGTACTGCTCGGAGGAGAGGGGCTCGTCGAGGATCACATAGTCGCCGTCGTTGTTGGCGATCTGATACTGCGCAACGCCGAGGTCAGCGGCAACGGCGTCCACCGTGCCCTGCGCAAGGTCCATAAAGCCCATGTTGTAGTCGCCAAGCTCCACGACCTCCTTGAGGGAGGACTTGAAGTCTTCGTTCTCGTTGATGGCGTCCACCGCGGAGGAGGCCGCCTGTGCCATCACGCTCTTGCCGGCAAGATCGGCGAGCGAGGTGATGCCGCTGTCCGCCTTCACGACCATCACGATGGAGTTATCCACATAGGGGTCGGAGAAGGTGTAGTCATTTTCGCGGCCGGTGTAGGTAAAGCCGTTCCAGATGCAGTTGATCGTGCCGCTGGAGAGCTCGGCGTCCTTGCTGTTCCAGTCGATGGCCACGGCCTCATACTCCCAGCCGAGGCGCACGCACATCTCCTTGGCCATCGCGAGGTCGAAGCCGTCGTAGCTGCCGTCGGCGGCGATGAAGCCGAACGGCGGGAACTCGGCGTCGAAGCCGACGATCAGCTTCTGCGTTTCGCCGCCCGAGGTGTCCTGCGCGGTCTGCTCGTCGCTGCCCTGTGCATCATCGGCGGTGTCGCTCTTGCTGCCGCAGGCGGCAAGGGAAAGTACCATCACGGCGGCCAGCGCCAGAGCCCATAACTTTTTCATCTTTTTGTTCCTCCTGAAGTACGGCTCGCGGCCGCTTGATTTAGTGTGGTAACACGATAACACAATAATGTATAGCAGTAAATACACACGCTTTACAAAGATGGAGCGATAAAGCGCGTGCGTTTGCTGCACTTTCCACAGTTTTCGCCCGATCGGGCCGAAAAGCGAACGTCTGTTCACCGCTTTTCGCTTGTTCTTTGCCGCCGTATGTGCTACAATCAGGGCAACCAAAATCATCACAGGAGGCCTTCTTTATGCTGTCTATCGATGTATCTCATGCCGCGTCGTTTCTCCCCCTCCCCTATGAAGCGGCGCTGCGCCCCCGCCTCGAGCGCGCGGCGGGCTGGCTGCAAAACGGCGGCGGAAAGGGTTCTGATTTCATCGGCTGGGTCACACTCCCGCGCGACTATGACCGTGAAGAGTACGCCCGCATCCTCGCCGCGGCGAAGAAGATTCAGGGCGATTCCAAGGCGCTCGTCGTCATCGGCATCGGCGGCAGCTATCTCGGCGCGCGCGGCGTGATCGAATGCCTCTGCTCCCCGAACTATAACCTGAAAAAGAAGTCCACGCCGAACATCTACTTCATCGGCAACGGTCTTTCCTCCGACGCGCTGCGCGAGGTAACGGAGCTGATCGGCGACGACGATTTTTCCGTCAATGTCATCTCCAAATCCGGCACGACGACCGAGCCCGCCGTCGCATTCCGCTTCTTCCGCGAAATGCTCGAGAAAAAGTACGGCAAGGAAGGGGCCGCGCAGCGCATTTACGCCACGACCGACGCGCACAAGGGCGCGCTCAAGGCCCTCGCTGATCAGGAGGGATACGAGGAATTCGTCGTGCCCGACAACATCGGCGGACGCTACAGCGTGCTCACCGCCGTTGGTCTTCTCCCCATCGCCGTCGCGGGCGTTGATCTGGATGAACTCATGGGCGGTGCGCAGGAGATGATGTCGCTCTGCGCGAAAAACGATTACAGCAATCCCGCGTGGCAGTACGCCGCCATGCGCCACGAGCTCTACCGTCAGGGCAAGAAGGTCGAGCTGCTCGCGTGCTTCGAGTCCGCGTTCCGCTTCATGGCCGAGTGGTGGAAGCAGCTCTACGGCGAGAGCGAGGGCAAGGAGGAAAAGGGCCTCTTCCCCGCAAGCGTCGACTTTACCGCCGACCTGCATTCGATGGGGCAGTACATCCAGCAGGGCGAGCGCACGCTGATGGAGACCGTTGTGCGCTTCGCGCCCGCGGAAAAGCAGATGGTTGTCCCCTTCGACGAGGCGAACGGCGACGGTCTCAACTTCCTCGCCGGTAAGCCCATGGCGTTTCTCAATCGTCAGGCCATGGACGGAACGCTGCTCGCCCATGTCGAGGGCGGCGTGCCGAACATCATCCTGAATCTTGATGCAAACAACGCCCGCACGATGGGCCAGCTCATCTATTTCTTCGAGTACGCCTGCGGGCTGAGCGGCTATATGCTCGGCGTCAATCCCTTCGACCAGCCGGGCGTGGAGGCCTACAAGAAGAATATGTTCGCGCTGCTCGGCAAGCCCGGCTACGAGGAGATGGGCGAGGCGCTGCGCAGGCGCCTGCATTGACAGCCCCGCGCAAGTGTAATTTTTTTGAATAAACCCGAAACTTTTGATTCAGCATTGCAAATCCGTTTGATTTATGCTATGCTGTTTCCATCGAAAGACCATCCCCCGCAAAAGAGGCGGGGAGCAACTGAAAGGAGTGATTTCTATGGTCAGACTCATCATGGGTGAAAAGGGCACCGGTAAGACCAAGAAGCTGATCGAAATGATCAACGCCACTGCACAGGAGGATAACGGCAGCGTCGTTTGCGTCGAGGCAAAGTCTACCATGACCTTTGACCTGCACTATCACGTTCGTCTGATCTCTGCCTACGAATACGACCTGTCCAACTACGAGGCCCTGCGCGGCTTCCTGTTCGGTCTGTACGCGGGCAATTACGATATTTCCCACATCTTCATCGATAACCTCTTCAAGATCACCGGCGGCGAGTGCAACCAGGATGCCGATAACTTCCTCAACGAGCTGGAGCGCTTCAGCAATGCCTCCGGCGTGAAGTTCACCATCTCCGTCTCCGGCGACCCCGCCCTCGCCACCGACGGTATGCAGAAGTATCTGTAAGGTTTACTTAAGCTGCTAATAAAAGGGACCTTCTCTCAATGCGAGAGAGGGTCCTTTTTTATTTCCCCCTTGCAAGGGGGGCGGGGGGGTTGCAGCGCGCTGCGCTGCATGAGTTAGTGCAGCACTTTGCGCTGCTGCCAGAAAAAGGGGGTATTCTCTTTCCGAAGAGAATACCCCCTTTTGAACCCCCAGAGAAAGGCAAGGGGTCTTGCCCCTTGACCCCGCACATTGCAGGCTTTGGGCTTGAAGGACTGCACGCGCTGCGCAGTGTAAGTGCAGTGTACGTGGCTTCGCCACGAGCCCCTACGTTTCGATACATCTATCAACCGCGCGCACTTCGTAGCGCGCGAGTGACGGTGGTCTGGCGGCAGACTGCCTGCGCATCGGCGGCATTGCTTCGCTCGCCGCCGCTGTGGAGACCGTCCTTGTCACCACATCAAAGTTTGATTTTTCCGTGCTTTTCCTCGTAGGCCTCGATTGCATCGCGGATCAAGATCAGAATTTCATTGTTTGCGCTACGGCCTTCGTAGTCGGCCACAACGTGAAGCTTATGCAGCATTTCTTCATCAATACGGATAGATAAACTCTTAATAGCCATATAAAAACCTCAAAACATATTTATTATGCGTTTACAATAAGCTTGTTTTGAAGTATCATGTGCATAGTAGATACAAAATGTATCTAAATTATGTTCGGATGTTTCGCTATGACGGATTACCAGAAAATGTATACAACATTGTTCAACGCCATTACGGATGCATTGGAGCAAATGGAGAAGCAAAACTACGGTACTGCGAAAGATGTCCTCATTGCCGCCCAACAGCAAGCCGAAGAAATCTATATCACAGCGGAGAACTGAGAAAAGAAGCAATGCCGCCCCGTCAGGAGCGCGGGGTGGATAATCCAAAAAGGAGGGGCAAGGCCCCTCCCTTTTGGTCGTTAGGGGTGCAGGGGCGAAGTCGAAACGCCCCTGCCGTTCTCTTGGGGGATTGAAAGGGGGCATTCTCTCACGTGAGAGAATGCCCCCTTTGCCCCGTGCAGCGCCATCGTCGCTGCCATCCCTACCCCCTCGTGAGGGGATAAAAAGGGTATTCTCTTCGGAAAGAGAATACCCCTTTTGTCTGGCAGTGGCGCAAAGCGCCGCATGAACAATGCAGCGCAACGCGCTGCACCCCCCATCCCCCCTCGTAAGGGGGAATCAAAAGAGAATCCCCCCTTTTCAGGGCGCAAAAAAAGAGTCATCCTTTCGGATGACTCTCATTTCTCGCTCGATTTAGCCAATGCTGTTGAGCTTCAGGGTCAGCGCGCTCTTCTTGTGCGCGGCGTTATTCTTGTGAAGAATACCCTTGGCAGCAGCCTTATCGACAGACTTCACTGCGACCTTGTAAGCGCTCTCGGCCTCGGTGCGATTGCCTTCAGCGGCAGCCGCCTCGAACTTCTTGAGTGCGGTCTTCAGTGCGGACTTGTCGGCCTTGTTGCGCTCGTTACGCACACCAGACACGAGAACGCGCTTCTTGGCAGACTTGATATTCGGCAAACCAAACACCTCCTCCGGTTGGAATTCGCTCCGGCAGACAAAAAATCCACCGTGCAGAATGGTATTTTAGCAAAGAATGCAAGAAATTGCAAGCATTTTTTTGAATTTTTCTGATTTTTTTGAATGACACAAAACTTTGTGGCAAAAATAAAAAGGGAAAACAAGATTTAGTGAGGGAGGGCAATCTCTTATGCTCATTCGGCGCACGGACCTCGCCATGGAAGCACACGAACTCTGGCGAGGCGGACAGAAAACACGGCGGCTCGCGGGGGTGGACAGCCGCACCGTCTTTCGCCGCGGCTGCCGCATCACAAGCGTCACCGTGGAGAGCGAGGAGGCTGCCCGCGCGCTCGGCAAGCCCCGCGGACGGTACGTGACGCTCGACCTTGCCCCGCTTTTCAAAAACGCGGACGACGCGCTCGAGCGCGCGGCGCGCGCCGTGGGCACGGAGCTCAGGCTGCTGCTCGGCAGCAGCATCCACAGCGTACTGGTCGCGGGGCTCGGCAACGCGGCCATGACGCCCGACGCCATCGGTCCCCTTTCGACCGGGCACGTGCTCGTCACGCGGCACCTGGGCGATCTGCCCGTTTTCTCCGCGCTCACCGCTGTCAGCGTGCTCACACCCGGCGTGCTCGGCCGCACGGGTATCGAGGCGCTCGAGATCGTGCGGGGCGCGGTGCGTGCGGTGCAGCCCGATGCGCTCATCGTCATCGACGCGCTGGCCTCGCGCTCGCTCGCGCGTCTTTGCACCACCGTCCAGCTCTCAAATACCGGCATCGTGCCGGGCAGCGGCGTGGGCAATCACCGCTGTGCGCTGGACGAAAAGACGGTCGGCGTGCCGGTTTTTGCCATCGGCGTCCCCACGGTCGTCGACGCGGCCACGCTGACGCTCGACGTTTTGGAAGAAGCCGGAAAGCAGGGCATCGACCCCGCCGCGCTGCGCGGCCACGAGACCGTCATGGTCACCACGCGCGACATCGACGCGCAGGTGTCCCTGCTCTCGCGCATCGTCGGCTACGGCATCGATCTTGCGCTCCAGCCGCTCTCGTTCGCGGAGGTCAGCGCGCTGCTCGGCTGAACGGAAAGCTTTTTCCACAGGCAATTCATAATTTGTTTACAACCGATTCAAACTTTAGCCAAGATTGACTGCTATCTTAATACTTGCAAAGGGGAACTCCCCCGATGTGATTTTCTCCCTCCTAAAAATACACACACAACACAGCAAAAAGCCCTCGCCGAAAGGCGGGGGCTTTTTGTTTCCTTTTTCAAAGGAAACGGATGGCTTCCACGCGTGGCGTGGAGGAGAAGCAGCGCCTTTGGCGCTGCACGGGGCAAAGGGGGCGTTCTCTCACGTGA
>URQY01000026.1 GCA_900550165.1 uncultured Eubacteriales bacterium | reverse complement strand
GCTCGAACTCGCTACCTCCACCTTGGCAAGGTGGCGCTCTACCAGATGAGCTACGCCCGCGGAACAGTAAGTACTATAACAGACATTTTCCCGTTTGTCAAGGGCAAATCCACATTTTCTCGCAGGAACTTGTTGCAAATCGAGGGGCACTGTGATAAACTTTTTGATACATTCGTAATTTTCAGGAGGAAGCCATGGCCACTTTACAGGAAGAGATCTCCCGCCGCCGGACGTTTGCGATCATTTCGCACCCGGACGCCGGTAAAACCACGCTGACGGAAAAGTTCCTGCTTTACGGCGGAGCCATCGCGCAGGCGGGCGAGGTCAAGGGCAAGCGCGAGCGGGCGGCCAAGTCCGACTGGATGGAGATCGAAAAGCAGCGCGGCATTTCGGTCACCTCGTCGGTCATGCAGTTCCAGCACGGCGGCTACTGCATCAACATCCTCGACACGCCGGGCCATCAGGACTTCTCCGAGGACACCTACCGCACGCTGATGGCGGCAGACAGCGCCGTCATGGTCATCGACGGCGCGAAGGGCGTCGAGCCGCAGACGCGCAAGCTCTTCAAGGTCTGCGCCCTGCGCAATATTCCCATTTTCACCTTTATCAACAAGATGGACCGCGAGACGCGCGACCCGCTGGAGCTGTGCGAGGAGGTCGAGCGCGAGCTCGGCATCGACACCTATCCCGTCAACTGGCCGATCGGCTGCGGCAAGGAATTTGCCGGCGTGTACGACCGCGAAAAGCGCTGCATCCTGCACTTCACCGACGAGGGCCACGCAAAAAAGGCCGGCATCACGGAAATTGAGCTCGATGACCCCGCGCTCGTCGGCCTGCTCGGTCAGAAGCGCCGCGACACGCTGGCGGACGAGGTCGAGCTGCTCGGCGCGGGCCGCGATTTTGACCTCGACGCCGTGCGCTGCGGCAAGCTCTCCCCCGTCTTCTTCGGCAGCGCGCTGACGAACTTCGGCGTCGAGCCGTTCCTGAACGCATTCCTGGAGATGACCACGCCGCCGCTGCCGCGCGTGAGCGACGCGGGCGAGGTGGACGTCTACTCCCCCGAATTCTCGGCCTTCGTCTTCAAGATCCAGGCCAACATGAACAAGGCGCACCGCGACCGCCTCGCCTTCATGCGCATCTGCTCGGGCAAGTTCGAGCGCGACACGGAGTATTATCATGTCCAGTCCGGCCGCAAGATGCGCCTTTCCCAGCCGCAGACGATGATGGCCGCCGAGCGAGAGATCGTCGACGAGGCCTACGCGGGCGACATCATCGGCGTGTTCGACCCCGGCATCTTCTCCATCGGCGACACGATCACCGTACCGGGCAAAAAGTTCCGCTTCTCCGGCATTCCGACGTTTGAGCCCGAGCATTTCATGCTCGTCTCGCCCAAGGACACGATGAAGCGCAAGCAGTTCGTCAAGGGCGTGGAGCAGATCGCGCAGGAGGGCGCCATCCAGATCTTCAAAATGCCCGACAGCGGCTTTGAGGACGTGGTCGTCGGCGTGGTCGGCACGCTGCAATTCGACGTGTTCGAATATCGCATGAAAAGCGAGTACGGCGTCGACCTGCGCATGAGCGGCCTGCCCTACGAGCACCTGCGGCTGATCCGCGAGTGCCCGTGCGACGTGAAGGACCTGATGCTCTGCTCGGGCTCCCGCGTGCTCGAGGATTTCAAGGGCCGCAAGCTCATCGCCTTCGGCGGCGAGTGGAGCGTGGGCTTCCTCACCAAGCACAACGAGGGGCTCGTCCTCGACGACTGGCTCAGCGTGTAACAGATAACACCTATATAATATAAGGAGAGACGCGGCTTTCGCCGCGTCTCTTTCGTTATAAAAGCATCGCAGACTTTGCCGCCCGCAGGCGGCAAATGATCTGGATCGTTTTTTCTGGCGACACGCGCGTCAGAAAAAACACTCTGCGCGGAGCGTGTGTCGAGCCCGCGAGTCACAAAGCGAAGCGAAACTTTCTCAAAAAAGTGGTGACACCACTTTTTTGAATGATCTTACGCGTTGTAGACGTCCTCGTTCAGCGCGCCCTCGGACTTGGCGACGTAGATGCTCGTGGCGGAGTCGCCGACGACGTTGAGCGCGGTGACGAGCATCTCGATGGGGCGGTTGATCGCGAGGATCAGGCTGTAGGCCAGCATAGCCGCGTCGTTCACATAGCCAAGGCCGGAGAGGATGGTGAAGAGGATGATCGCGCCGGAGCCGGGGGCCGCGGGCGTACCGGCGGAGGCAATGAGCGCGAGCAGCGCGATGACGACGAGCTGGGTAAAGCTGATGCTGTAGCCCGCGCAGCCGGCGATGAAGAGCGTCGCGATGACCTGCATGATGGCCGTGCCGTTCATGTTAATGGTCATGCCGAGCGGCAGGACGAAGGAGGCGATCTTCTCATCCACACCGAGCTCCTCGACCGTGGTCTTGACATTGAGCGGGAGCGTGGCCGCGCTCGAGGAGGTGGAGAAGCCGAAGACCGCGACGCGCGTGATCTTTTTGGCAAACTTGAAGGGATTCAGGTGCGCGAAGACCGCGATAAAGGCGGGGTAACCGACGATGAGGAAGATGAGCAGCAGCACGACCGTGAGGATGACATAGGCGACGGCGGGCTTGAGGTGCTCGACACCGTAGGAGGCGAAGGTGCGCGTGAGCAGCATGAAGATGGCAACGGGGCCGAACTTGCTGACCACGAAGTTGAGGAAGACGATGACCACGTCGTTGAGCTCCTGAATGAGCTTGCGAAGCGTGGCAGTCTTCTCCTCGCCGAGCGTCTTCATGCAAAGGCCCAGCGCGATGGCGAGGAAGACGACGGCGAGCACTGCCGTGTTGCTCGAAAACGTCGAGGCAATGTTCGAGGGGATGACGTTCAGCACAACGAGCAGCGGATTGGAGCCCGTCGAACCGGAAACGCTCTCCAGCCCGTCGACGGCGATGTGGAACACGCCCATGTTATAGAAGACGATGCCGCAGACGCAGGCGAGCAGGAGCGCAAAAAAAGAACAGATCAGGAAACCCTTGATACACTTGAAGGAAATTCTGCCAAGTGTACTGGTATCAGAGATCTGTCCTATTGCCAATGTAATGGAAGTAAACACCATCGGCACGATGACGAGCTGGAGGGAACGAATGAACATCTGACCCGCCAGATAGAAAAGGCCAAGCGCGCTGCTCGCTCCGGCAGCGGTGATATCCTGGAATAAAAGATTATTGATGGTCGCCCACACCGCTTCCTGTCCGGAGGAATTCAAATGCTCGCGGAGGAACAAAAACAGGAGACCGGCCGTCAGTCCCGCAACCAGAGAGATGGCCATTTTCGTTGCCAGTGTTTTCTCTTTCCTTACTTTCATGTGTCGTATCCTTTCTTTTCCCGCGCCCGCCTGCCCCATTTTGAAGCCCGCGTTTGCGATTTTTACGAGCATACTACGCGGCGCCGCAATTGGCAAGTGGCGTTTCCGCTAAATATGAACGAATTTTGAACGCGTTCTGCGTCGGTATTGACAAAATTCCAATTTTTTCAAAAATAAAGAAACCGCTAAATTATCTGTTGACAAATGTCGAACGGAGGCATATGATAAGCGCGTAAAAAGAGTAGATGTAGCCGCTTTGACCGCATCTCAAGCGATAATGGCAAACCCGGTGAAAACCGGCGACGCAAAGCTAAAGGGCCTCCCCCCTGGAAACAGGGCTGGCAGCCAGCTACCGAAAGGAGATCCGCCGTATGAAGCGGCTGCTTCGTTATGTCTGCGCGCTTGTCGCAGCGCTCACTATAGTTTCCATGCTCGGCGTGATGAACGCCAGCGCCGCCAATGGCACGGCCATCGACACGTCCAACGCCAGGTACGGCTTCGTCACCGTCAACTACACCTCCGGCGCCAAGCTGAAGGTCGGTGTGCAGTATCAGGGCGGCAAGGTCGCCTATAAGAACTGCCCGAGCGGTAAGGACGTTGCGTTCGCCCTCGATCAGGGCGACGGCACCTATACCATCACCGTCTGCGAAAACCTCTCCGGTAAGACCTACCGCGTGGTGAGCAGCAAGACCGTGAACGCCAAGATCGAAAACGAGTACGCGCCTTACCTCATCGCGACCGCCGACGTGCAGTTCACCTCCGGCGATGCCGTAAGTAAGAAGGCCGCCGAGCTCTGCAAGGACGCAAAGACCGGCGCCGAGAAGGTCACCGCCATCTACAACTACATCGCCGGTCACTACACCTACGATACCAAGCTCGCAAACGACATCACCTCCGGCAAGGTCAGCAAGTACATCCCCGACACCGCCGCAACGCTCGACAGCAATAAGGGCATCTGCTATGACCTCGCTTCCCTCTTCGCCGCGATGTGCCGCAGCCAGAATATCCCCTGCTCGCTCACCAAGGGCTACGCCGGCAAGAGCTATCACGCCTGGAACAAGGTCAATGTGGACGGCAAGTGGTATCAGATCGACCTCACCCACGCCGTGACCGAGCGCGTGCTGAACGCCGCCGACCTTGCAGGCTGCGTCTCCCCGCTGACCTACAGCCAGCAGAGCGACTCCCTCACCGTCGCGTCCGCAAAATAATTTCATCCGGAAGACATAAGCCCCGCAGCGGAGATCCCGCCGCGGGGCATTTTCGTTTTCTGCCGCGAATCTTATCAAACGCAACGGCCGCTCCCCGAGCTTATTTTTCCCGTCCATTGCAAGGAAAGGACCGCTCTCAAAAAAGAGCGGTCCTTTCCTTTTTTATGCTATTTTCCGGTCTGGCGGGCCTTGAGCCGCTCGAGCAGCGTCCGCAGCGGCGGCAGCAGCACGAAGGTCAGCACCGTATTGGACACACAGTGGATAACGTCATACGGGATGCCCGAGAGCCACCACGAAAAGGCCATCTGCCACCCGCCGATAAAGAAATACGGGATGGCGCACAGCGCGCCGAAGCACAGCCCATGCAGCCCCGCGATGGCGGCCCACAGCGCGCGGCTGCGGCTCTGTCGGAACGGCAGAGCCACCAGCACGGCGAGCGGCCAGACATAGAGGTACATCAGGTTCCATAGCCCCGCGCCGTAGAGCGCGATCTCCAGCAGGGCAAAGCCAAAGGCGGGGTAGAGCGCCTTGGCGCCGTACACCGCGGTCGCCAGAAGCAGCAGCAGCGTGACGGGGTGGACGTTAGGGACGATGCGCAGGCTCTCTTTTCCCGCGACCATCAGCGCGCAGAGGAGCGACAGCTCCGCGATCTCGCGGACGGTCAGGCGCGAGGTCTTACCAGCCGACATTCAGGGCGAAGTCGTACACATCGCCATCCGTGACGGGCTGGCTGTCTACGCCAAGCTCAGCGAACGCGCCGTTGACGCTGTAGCCCCACCACTCCTGCTTGCTGTCATCGGCGGTCTCGCCGTCCACAGTCGTGACATAGAGGCCGTACTCGCTCTCAGTGCCCTCGATCAGGTTTTCCTGCTCGAGCGCGCCGCTCAGATATTCGGCGTCGGTGTAGATGGTGTAGGACGTGTCGTCGCCGTTCAGGTGGTCGACATTGACGGTGATTTCCTTGCTGCCCTTCTGCGGCTCGGGCTTGTTCACCTGCCAGACGATGAGCGCGGCAACGGCCAGCACGAGGACCACGGCGAGGGCGATGAGCCCCTTCTTGTTGTTCTTTTTCTCCATGAAAAAATCTCTCCTTTTTTGTTTTGGCAAGCCATACAAAGAAAGAAGAGACCGGCAGGCCGGAGAAGCTCCGCCCTGCTGAGGAATGTACTTTTTAGCCGAAGGTCCGCGGCGCTTTGTACGGCACTTGGGGCAGGTCTTCCGGCTCAGGCGTCCCTGCCCGTTTTCACCTTCCCGGAATACTCCAGTGGCATATCGAAAACGGGCTCTTCCATCACGGCGGCGGCTCCGCTGGGGATTTACACCCCGCTTCCCTGTTCGGCCGCCTCCCGGCGGCACCCCAAGTCCTATTCAGTTTGCTGCGACAGGATATCACAAAACCCCCGCGCCGTCAAGCGGCACGGCATTTTGCAAAGCCCATTGACAAAGTATGATTTTCTGTGTATCATATATCAACATACTGATTAGATAGGATTTTATTCCCGTCAAAGGAGTCCTTCCATGACCACCGTTTACGCGGACAACGCCGCAACGACCCGGATGAGCCGCGCTGCCATCGACGCCATGCTCCCCTATATGGAAACGATCTACGGCAATCCCTCGAGCCTGCATTCCGTCGGCCAGCAGGCGGCCGCAGCGCTGCTCAGCGCGCGCGAGCGCATCGCGGGATGCCTGAACGCCGCCCCGCGCGAGATCTATTTCACCTCCGGCGGCAGCGAGGCCGACAATCAGGCCCTTCTCTCCGCCGCGCGTCTCGGCGAGCGCAAGGGCAAAAAGCATATTCTTTCGACCGCGTTCGAGCATCATGCCGTGCTGCATATGCTCCAAAGGCTCGAGAACGAGGGCTTTGAGGTCGAGCTGCTCCCCGTCGGTCCCATCGGCACCGTGACGGCGCAGCAGGTAAAAAACGCTCTCCGCGAGGACACGTGTCTCGTGACCGTTATGTACGCCAACAACGAGATCGGCTCCATCCTGCCCGTCGGCGAGATCGGCGCCGTCTGCCGCGAGGCAGGCGTGCCGTTCCACACTGACGCTGTGCAGGCGGCGGGGCACATCCCCATCGACGTGAAGGCGCAGTGCATCGATATGCTCTCGCTCTCCGCGCACAAGTTCCACGGTCCGAAGGGCATCGGCGTGCTGTACGCCCGCCAGGGCGTTTCCCTGACAAGTCTCATCGAAGGCGGCGCGCAGGAGCGCGGCAAGCGCGCCGGCACGGAGGATCTCCCCGCCATCATGGGGATGGCCGCGGCGTTGGAGGAAGCCTGCGCGCACATCGACGAAAACGCCCGGAAGGTCAGCGCCCTGCGCGACCGGCTGATTCGCGGCCTTTCCCGGATCCCGCACAGCGCGCTCAACGGCGATCCCGTGAACCGTCTGCCCGGCAATGTGAGCTTCTGCTTCGAGGGCGTCGAGGGCGAGAGCCTGCTTCTGCTGCTCGACGCGAAGGGCATCTGCGCCTCGTCCGGCAGCGCTTGCACCTCCGGCTCGCTCGACCCCAGCCACGTGCTGCTGGCCATCGGACGGACGCGCGAGCTGGCCCGCGGCTCGCTGCGTCTGAGCCTGTGCGCGCAAAATACCGACGAGGACGTCGACCGCATTCTCGAGGCCGTACCCGAGACCGTGCAGTATCTCCGCGGGTCGTCCCCAATGTGGCGAGATCTCGCAGGCGGCAAAAAGCCGTTCCGTTTATAAATGCACATTAGGAGGAGCAGTCAATGGCTCTTTATGATACCAGAAATACCGCCCGCCCATCCCCGCGCAGCGCTGCCGCGGACCGCAGAAAGCACCGTGCGGCATGATGGATAAGGTACTGATCGCAATGAGCGGCGGTGTGGACTCGAGCGTCGCCGCATTTCTGATGAAGGAACAGGGCTGCCAGTGCATCGGCGCGACGATGAAGCTCTTTCACAACGAGGATATCGGCGTCAAGCGCACGAAGACCTGCTGCTCGCTCGAGGATGTGGAGGATGCGCGCTCGGTCGCCTTCCGCCTCGGCATTCCCTACTATGTCTTCAACTTTTCGGATGACTTCAAGGGGCAGGTCATCGACCGCTTCATTGCCGCCTACGAGCGCGGCGCCACGCCAAACCCCTGCATCGACTGCAACCGCTATCTGAAGTTCGAGCGGCTCTACGAGCGCGCCCGCATTTTGGGCTGCGACGCCATCGTGACCGGTCACTACGCGCGCATCGAACAGGAAAACGGCCGCTGGCTCCTTAAAAAATCGCTCGACGAGAGCAAGGACCAGAGCTACGTGCTCTACTCGCTCACGCAGGAGCAGCTCGCGCACACACGCCTGCCGCTCGGCGCGATGCACAAGAGCGAGACACGCCGCATCGCGTAGGAACAGGGTTTTTATAACGCAGACAAACCAGACAGTCAGGACATCTGTTTCGTGCCGAACGGCGACTACGCGGGCTTCATCGCGCGCTTCACGGGGCACGACTGCCCCGCGGGTGACTTTGTCGACGAAGACGGCCATGTGCTCGGCCGGCACAAGGGTATCGTGCACTACACCGTCGGCCAGCGCAAGGGTCTCGGCATTGCGGCGGACGCGCCGCTGTACGTCAAGCAGATCGACGCGGCGTCCAATCGCGTGGTGCTGAGCGGAAACGAGTCCCTCTTCTCCCGCGAGCTGACGGCAAATGACTTCAACTGGATCGCCTACGACGTCCCACCGCGCGAGCTGTGCGCGACCGCGCGCGTGCGCTACCACCAGCGCGAGCAGGCGGCGACCGTCACGGTGCTCGGAGACGGGCGCGTACACCTCGTCTTCGATGAGCCGCAGCGCGCCATCACGCCGGGGCAGGCCGTCGTGCTTTACGACGGCGACACAGTGCTCGGCGGCGGCACCATTTTGTAAATTTGCTGATTCCCATCCTCTTCCCTATCTGCTCTCCCAAGAGCGGGCCGCGGGGCGCATATCTGCGCCCCGCGTTTTTTATGTTCAGCTCCGCTCACCAAGCGCTTCCTCCAGCTTTTGCAGCGCCCTCTTTTCGATGCGGGATACATAGCTTCTTGAGATCCCAAGCTTTTTGGCTACCTCACGCTGCGTGCGAGGCATTTTGCCGCCGAGACCGTAGCGCGAGGTGATCACCTCTTCTTCCCGCTCCGTCAGGCACTCATGTACGAGCTTTCGCACGCGCAGGCAATCATCGCGGTCCTGAATGTCGAGGTACATCGTATCCTCAACACCGACGACATCCATGAGGTAAAGCGATTCGCCGTCAGCATCGGAGTCAAGCGAATCGTTGAGCGACACCTCGCCCTGCAATTTTTTCCGGCTGCGGAAGTACATTAGGATTTCATTTTCAATGCACTTTGCGGCGTAGGTTGCGAGTCTTGTGCCCTTTTCGGGGCGGTAGCTTGAAACGCCCTTGATCAGGCCGATCGTGCCGACGGAGACAAGGTCATCCTGCTCCTCGGACTGTGTGTAGTACTTTTTGACGATGTGGGCTACGAGGCGCAGATTGTGCTCGATGAGCGTATTGCGCGCGTCCATATCCCCCTCCAGCATCCGCGCGACACAGTCGCGCTCCTCCTTGGCGGAAAGGGGTTTGGGAAACGAGCCGTTCGACAGGTGCAGCGAGAGCAGCATCGCATGGGTCAGCAGCATCAGGGCAACAGAAAACATGGGGCATTCCTCCCGTTTTTACCCATCCTATGGCAGCACAGGAAGTCCCTATGCGAAAACTGCGGCAAAATAACATTTGGTTTTCATGAGAAACCGTTATATCTTTTTAACAATGCCGGAAACTGGGTATTTCCGATTTTTGTGTACTCGACCGATTTTGCATAATCAGTCGTTTTCCCCCCTTGCAGGCAGAAAAAATATGTGCTACACTTCACCCATCTTCAGGAAAGGAGAAAGCCAAGATGACTCATTTTTTTGCCAACACCGCTGCATCCCGTTTCGCACAGGCCGCCTGTGCCGCTTTCCCCTGCACTGAAAACAGCATGATGATTATTTCGGACGCCGGCATTATTCTGCTGGCGTCCCTTCTTATTATTCTGCCTTTGGCAGTACTGGTAAGCATCAAAACTGAACAGACCGTCCGGATCACGACGCGTCCTTCACTTCTCTCCCGATTCTCCGCACGAGATAGAGACTGATATTGCAGAAAGAGGCTCCGTCGATTCGACGGAGCCTCTTCCTCTTAGCTTTTTCACTTTTTCTCGTTCGGCCGGCGAAAAAAGCGGAAATAGATCACACCCCCATTCCACATTTTTCAGAAAGAGAGATCAACTCCAATGGACTTCTTAAACTTCCTCATGGCGCTCAGCCCGATCGTCGTCGTGCTCGTCGGCATCCTGGGCTTCAAAAAATCCGCGAAAACGGTCTCCCCCATTGCACTCTTATGGACGCTTTTCCTCGCCTTTACCTACTTTAACCTCGACGGTCTTACCTTTGCCGAAAACATCAAGGTGCTCGACCCTCTGGTCTGGAAGGGCATTAAGGAAGGCCTCAAGATCGTGCTGATGGTCTTCGGCGCGTTCACCATTCTGAACCTGCTGCGCGAGACCGGCGCCATTGAGGATGTGAAAGCCACCATTGCGCAGATCAGCGACGACCGCCGCGTGCAGGTCGTCATCATCGGCATGATGCTGCCGATCTTCCTCGAGGGTGCAGCGGGCGCGGGCGCTCCCGCCGCCATCGCCGCCCCGTTCCTTGTCGCCCTCGGCTTTAACCCCACCACCGCCATTGCCATCGCGCTGCTCGGCGATGCGACGCCCGCCTCGTTCGGCGGCGCGGGCCTCACGACCATCAACGGCGGCGCGGCGCTTGTCGATGCCGGTCTTGCCACCGTCGCGCAGAACGCTGCGATGGCCGGCCGCTTCCATATGTTCGGCGTGCTCGTCATCCCGTTCATCATGGTCGGCATGGCATTTGGCAAAAAGGGCTACAAGGGCATCCTTCCCTATCTCACCTTCGCAGGCGTGAGCACGTGCCTGACGATGTTCCTCCTCTCCAACTATGTCGGCGCGGAGGTCACGTCCATGGGCACCGGCCTCATCTCCATTCTTCTCTCCGTCGCGTATGTCAAGCTCGTCGGCGTGAAGACCCCCGATGAATTCCGCAACGAGAGCGCCGCGCATCAGCGCAGGTACAGCTCCTTCAAGGCCATGTCGCCTTACATCTATATGCTCGTGCTGCTCCCGCTCATCCGCTACGGCTTCCCCGCCGTCGTTGAAAACGGCTTTGCCATCATGTGCACGTTCGGCTACATCTTCTGGGTCGACCTTGTCATTCTTGTGTGCGGCATCCTCGGCGCGCTCACGCTGGGCGTGGACTTCAAGACCTATAAAGCCGTCTGCAAGCGCACCGCGAGCGGCGTGCTGCCGGTCCTCATCACGATGGGAAGCCTCCTTATCGTCGCTTACATCATGCAGTCCTCCTCCACAGGCATGATGAACCTGCTCGCCTCTGACATTGCCGCCGTCGTCGGCCGCTTCTATCCCGCGGCTGCCGTCCTCATCGGCTCGAGCGGCGCGTTCATCACCGGCACGGGCCTTGGCTCCAACATCATGTTTGCCCAGATGCACATCGACGCCGCGGCCTCGCTCGGCATGAATCCCATCACGATCTTCGCCGGTCAGAATGCAGGCGCTTCGCTCGGCAACCTGATCTGCCCGAACAACACGGTCGCCGCCTGCGCGACGGTCGATCAGGTGGGCAACGAGAGCGAGGTCATGAAGAAGACCTTCAAGGCCTTCGCCATCATCCTTGTTTTGTACATGGTTCTCGCCATGCTTTATACCTGCGTGCTCTTCCCCAACTACGGCGCGTAAGAGCCGCTCGCATCCCTCATCATTCAGTTTATATTGACGGGCACACCGTTTTGAGAAAGGAAGTATTCTTATGGCAAAGAAAAGAGTTCTGGGCGTGGTCGGTATGGGTCACGTCGGCGCACACGTGGCTTACGCTCTGGCGATCCAGGGCATCGCGGACGAGCTGGTGCTCGTCGACCAGAACGAGCAGAAGCTCGCAAGCGAGGTGCAGGACCTGCGCGACGCGGTCGCCTATATGCCCCACCGCGTGACGGTGCGCGGCGGCGACTTCTCCGACCTCGGCGTGTGTGACGTCATCGTCAACAGCGTCGGCAAGATCGATCTGCTGCGCGGCACGCATGACCGCGTGACCGAGATGGACTTCACCATCCCCGCCGTGCGCGGCTATGCCGAGAAGATCAAGGCAAGCGGCTTTGACGGCGTGCTCATTAACATCACCAACCCCTGCGATATCGTCACGCGCGAGCTGGCGCTGCATCTGGGCCTTCCCCGCGGCCGCGTGTTCGGCACCGGCACGGGTCTCGACACCTCCCGCCTGCTGAGCGCGCTGGCGCGCCAGACCGGGCTTGACCACAAGTCCATCACCTGCTACATGATGGGCGAGCACGGCAACCAGCAGTTTGCTCCCTGGTCCTGCGTCAGCTTCAAGGGCGTGCCGCTGGACGTGTGGGCGGAGAGCGATGAGCACTTCCGCTTTGACCGCGACGCACTGCAGAAGGAATCCATCAACGGCGGCTGGGTCACGTTCTCCGGCAAGTTCTGCACCGAGTACGGCATTGCCACCACCGCCGCGCGCATGGCCTACGCCGTGCTGCACGACGAAAAGGTCATTCTCCCGGCCAGCATGGAGCTGTGCGGCGAGTACGGCGAAGAGGGCCTGTTTGCGGGCGTTCCCTGCGTCATCGGCGAAAACGGCGTTGAGCAGGTCGTCGAGCTGCCGCTGACCGCAGACGAAAAGGCCACCTTCCACGCCTGCTGCGAGGGCATCCGCCACAACATGGAGCATCTCAAGGAAATCTAAGGCAAACTATATCGACAGGAGGTCATCCTTATGAATATTTCGATCACCAAGGCCACGCATCCCGGCACGCTGCCCCCGTCCGATCAGCTCGGCTTCGGCACCGTGTTCACCGACCATATGTTCCTGATGGACTACAGCGCCGACAAGGGCTGGCACGACGCGCGCGTCGTGCCCTACGGCCCCATCACCATGTCTCCGGCGGCAAGCGTCCTGCACTACGGCACCGAGGTCTTCGAGGGGCTGAAGGCCTATCGCCGGCCTGACGGCGGCGTGCAGCTCTTCCGTCCTTGGGAAAATGTTGCCCGTCTGAACCGCTCCTGCGAGCGTCTGGGTCTGCCCCAGCTCGACCCCGATGACGCGCTCCAGGCCATCAAGACCGTCGTCAAGGTCGACGAGGCCTGGGTCCCGAGCGATCCCGGTACGTCCCTCTACATTCGTCCGTTCCTGTACGGCACTGACCCGACGCTCGCCCTGCACGGCGTGCATGAGGCCACGTTTGCCGTCATTCTCTCCCCCTCCGGCAGCTACTTCAAAAACGGCTTACAGCCCGTTCCCATCATGGTCGAGACCGAGGACGTCCGCGCGGTGCGCGGCGGCACGGGCGAAGCCAAGTGCGGCGGCAACTACGGCGCGGCCAACCGCGCGGGCGACCGCGCCATCGAAAAGGGCTTCTCTCAAGTCCTGTGGCTCGACGGCGTGGAGCGCAAGTACGTCGAAGAGGGCGGCGGCATGAACGTCATGTTCAAGATCAACGGCACCGTTGTCACTCCGGCGCTGACCGGCTCCATCCTGCGCGGCGTCACGCGCAAGTCCGCCATCGAGCTCTTAAAGAGCTGGGGCGTGCCCGTCGAGGAGCGCCTGCTGAGCGTGGACGAGCTGTTCGACGCTGCGGAGAGCGGCGCGCTCGAAGAGGCGTGGTGCATCGGCACCGCCGCCGTCATCTCCCCGATCGGCGAGCTGTGCTGGGGCGAGCGCGACTACAAGGTCAACGACTACAAGATCGGCGCTCTGTCGCAGAAGCTCTACGACGAGCTGACCGGCATCCAGTGGGGCACGAAGCCCGACCCGTTCGGCTGGATCTGCCCGGTGGACTGATTTCGCTTTTCTCTCATCTCTCTTTTTGAAGAACGCTGTCCGCGCAAGGCGCGGGCAGCGTTCTTCGTTTGTAAATTTTCTGCCGCAGCGCTTGCTTTTCCCGTCCGAGCGGCTATACTGGAGAAAAACACAAGGAGGCGTGACTCATGCGTATTGCGATACCTGTCCGCGGCGACGAGGTCTTCTCCCCGCTCGGGGAGGCGGAGGCCTTCCACTTTTATGAGGACGACCATGGCCGCATCGTGCACCAGTTTCTCGTGCCGATGGAGAAAGCGGGCCTTGACAGCGCGCTCGAGCTGCTCGAGCAGTATGGCATCGACGCACTCATCGCGGGCGAGGTGAGCGCCGAAGAGCGCATCGCCGTCGGCACGGCGGGCGTGATGCTCTTCCCCGGTGCCTCGGGCCGGGCGGAGGCGGCGGCGCTGGGCTTTTTGAGCGGCAGCGTGGTCTCCGATCCGAACAACCACTGCAACGCCTGCGGCTTCAAGGGTGCGTGCTCGCTCCGGGATAAGGGCGGCTGCGGAAAATAGCCGGGCGCAAAAAAGGAGCAGGCCCTTGGCCTGCTCCTTTCGCTTTATCCTGTTATGACGCGGGACGTGTGGTGACAAGGTAATCGGAATTGATCCAGCCGAATTGACCGTCCACGGCGACGAACGTCCACCCGTCCTGCTTGGCAGCCGCCTGCACCTCGGTGCCGAGGGAAACGGTCGTGATCTTGTCATAACTCGTGCCAGGGCCGCCGCGCAGATTCACGCCGCCGGTGGTGTAGTAGATGTAATACTTATCGTAAACGGAGGAGGGCTTGACCGCGACCTCGTCGTGGCCCGTGAGGTCCAGCCAATCGATGACATCGCCGCCCGAGACATTCGTCTGCGTATCGCCGGCGGTGCTGCCATCCCCGGCGCTGCCTTCTGTGCCGGTCCCGCTGTCGTCCAGCAGATCACTGCTCTGTGAGCTGCCCTTTTGCAGCTGCTCGATCTTCGTCTGCGCGTCGGCAAGGTCGCGCCGCGCGGAGCGCAGCTTCATATTCAGCACGAACACGGTGACGAGCAGCACGACCGTGAGCGCCAGAAGCGACATAAACAGCATATAAAGCGGATTGCGCCGCGGCTTGCGGCTGACCCGACGACCTTCCATGTTCCGTTCCTCCTTTAACAAGCCTTCTCGGAATTGTTCAGCTTTATTTTACAAAATTCGCCCGCTGCGGTCAAGGCCCTTTTCTCTTTAGACGCACAAATTCACAAAAAGTTCCCATTGAAAAGGGAGACGGCCGCAGCCGTCTCCCTTTGTTTCGATCATTTTCTGCCCGCGCGCTCCTTGCGGCGCTCAAGCAGCTCCTTGGGCTCGGCCTCGGCGAGCTTGCGCTCGCGGCGCTCGAGGACTTCCCTGGGCTTTTCGGTGATCGCGCCGGCGGCCTTGAGAGATTCCTTTGTCGCCACCGGGCCAACCAGCTCATAGACGAGCACGGAGAAGAGGATGATGTTGCGGATCAGCTCACCGTCCGCGCCGAGCGCCTGCGCGCTCACGCACATACCGAGCGCCACACCCTCCTGCGGCAGCAGCATGATGCCAAGGTACTTCTGCACCGTGTGGTCGCAGCCCACCGCCTTGGCCGACCAGCGCGCGCCGCAATACTTACCGGCCGAGCGCGCGATGATGTACACAACGCCGATGAGCACGAGCACGCCCTGCGTGAAGACGCTCAGGCGCAGGTTTGCGCCGCTCACGACAAAGAACACCGCGAGCATCGGCGTGCTCCACTTGTCCGCGCGATCCATGAGATCGTCGGACAGGGGGCAGATGTTGCAGAACACCGTGCCGAGCATCATGCACACGAGCAGCGGAGAAAAGCCGCAATCCGTCCCTGCGACAGTAAACTCCACCGCCGAAAGGCCGACCATCATAAAGATGAAGGCAATGCTCAGCGACAGACGGTTGGAGTTCGAGCGGAACATCGTTTCAAGCTTTGTGAGGACAAAGCCCGCGATCGCGCCGAGCAGCAGCGAGCCGACGATCTCGATGAGCGGAGAGAGCAGGATGCTCGCAACGCTGAACTGTGCGCTGTCCATCGCACGGGCAATACCGAAGGATACGGCAAATGCGATGAGACCCACCGCGTCGTCGAGCGCGACGATCGGCAGCAGCAGATCCGTCAGTTCGCCCTTGGCCTTGTACTGGCGCACGACCATCAGCGTCGTCGCAGGTGCGGTGGCCGTGGCGATCGCGCCGAGTGTGATGGCCGCAGGGACGGACAGCACGTCGGGGCGCAGGAAGTGGAAGATCACGAGCGCAACGTCGACAAAGGCCAGCGCAGCCAGCGCCTGTAAAACGCCGATGACCATCGCCTGCTTGCCGGTCTTTTTGAGCTGGCTCAGGCGGAATTCATTGCCGATGGAAAAGGCGATAAAGCCCATCGCCACATCGGAGATCATGCTCAGCGCCTCGACCTGGTCGTAGCTTGCAAAGCCGAGACCCGGAATGCCGAGCCTGCCGAGCACGAAGGGTCCGATCAGAACGCCCGTCACGAGAAACGCCGTGACATCGGGCAAATGCCAGCGGCTGAAAATACGCGTCATCAATAGCCCTGCGAGCAGCGCGACGGCCAGATTCAAAATCGCAGTCATGGTAATACCCTCACAACAGAAAAAGTACGGGCGAACAGAGCCGCCCAAGGCTTGTATTGTAGTATGTCCGCGCGGGAAATGCAAGCGATTTTTCATATTTTATACCAAAGTAAAACAAAAACGGCACATTTTCTGCACCGTTTCTGTCCATATCTTCATTTATATCCTGCGGATGATCTCCGACAGCGTGCGCACGCCATGTTCCATCTCCTCATAGGAGAGATATCCGTACGTCAGACGGATGGACGAGGAATGCCCGCGGTCGTAAACGCCGCCCGGCATGATGAGGAGCTTTTCCTTCAGCGCGAGGTTGAAGAGCTTTTCCGCCGAGACGCGATTCTTGAGCCGTACCCAGACGAAAAAGCTGCCGCTCGGGACGCTCCACTCGGCAAATTCGGAGAAATACCGCTCCAGCAGCCGGATCATAAAGTCGCGCCGCTCGGTGAGCTGGCTGCGGATGTTCTGCACGCCCTTTTCATAAAGGCCCGTGCGCAGCAGCTCCTCGGCGACCTGCTGGGTCAGCACGCTCACGCCGTAGTCCATCTGCATCTTCACGTCCGCAAGGCGCTGCACGACCGCCTCCGGCCCCACGAGCCAGCCGAGGCGCAGCCCCGGCGCAAAGCATTTCGACAGCGAGCTGATATACACGACATTGCCGTGGCCGTCGAGCGACTTGATGGGCGGGGGCGGCGGCGCGTCGAGCCACAGGTCGCGGAAAACGTCGTCCTCGATGATGGGAATGTGCATCTCATTGCAGTATTGCAGGAGTTTTTTACGCCGCGGCATCGGCATGACGATGCCCGTGGGATTCTGGAAGGTCGGGATGGTGTAGAGCAGGGCGTGGTTGGAATCGTTCTGCGTCTCGCGCGACATCCAGGGGAGCAGCCCCTCCTCATCCATCGGCATATTGCAAAGGCGCGCGCCGACGGACTGAAAAATGTTCAGCGAGCTCAGATATGAGGGCGTTTCCACATAGACCTTCGCCCCCGGCTGCACGATGCCCGTCGAGATGAGCTGCAATGCCTGCAATGCGCCCGAAACGATCAGGATGCAGGAGGCCGGTACGTCGATGCCGACCTTTTGCAGTTGGCGGCGCAGCGCCTCGCGCAGGCTGGGAAGGCCCAGCGGGTCGGGATAATTCATAAAAAGATCCCGGTCGCCGACCGAGAGATTTGCGAGCACCTGCTTGGCGATACCGGTCTGCATCAGGTCGGGCGAAAGCTCGCCCGTACTCATGCGGATGATGCCCTCTTCAAATTCGAGGTGGTTGACCATCTGCACCGTTGGCACATTCGGCCGGAAGCTGCCGCCGCGGATATAGCTCTGCCAGTCGGGTGCCTTGTCCTGCATCAGCAGCGACCAACTGCCGCTGGCGATGCGCGTTCCGCCGCCGTAGCTGCTCTCGATGAGTCCGAGGGACGCCAGCTCATCCATCGCCTCGACGATGGTGCTGCGATTCACGCCAAAGATCTCCGAAAGCTTGCGCTGGGAAGGCAGCGTCTGTCCGCTGCCCCAGTCGCCGGAGGAGATACGGCGGCTGACATAGGAAACGATCTGCGCATAGATCGGCTCTTTGGACTCGCGGTTTGGCTTCCAGTCGATCGTCACCATCTTCTGCTTCTGTCCCTGCACTTCCGTTCACTCCTTTTCAACATACTTATCAGCTTCTTCCGAGTATCATACCTTTTTTTGTCAGCCAAGTCAATAAAAAGGATTTGCAGGCTCGCTCCAACGGCTTCACACTTCGTTAAGAAAATGAGAAAACCAGCCTGTACAGGCTGGTTTTCTCCATTTATGAGGGAAATTTTAGAGAGAGGATAACAAGATTTGGTTGGCTTAGCTGCACCGGCCGCCATCCACGACAAAGCTGCCGCCGGTGGCGTAATAGCTCATGTCGCTGGCAAGGAAGAGGAAGGTGTAGGCGATCTGCTCCGCCGTGCCGATGCGCTGAAGCGGGCGATAGTCGCCGCAGGAGGCGATGAACGCGTCGAACGCGGCCTGCTCCTCGGGCGTCTTCGGGTCGCCGGTCGTAATCTTGCCGGTCTGCAGGCCCTCGGAGATGAGCATGGGGGTGAGGATATCGCCGGGGCAGACACAGTTGACGCGGATGTTGTACTTGCCGAAGTCCACGGCCATGCCGCGCGTGAGCGCCGCCACGCCGCCCTTGACAGCGTTGTACGGGGCCGCGTCGGGCACGCCCTTGAGCGCCGCGCCGGAGGCGGTGTTGACGATCACGCCGCCGCCCTCCTTGATCATGATGGGAACGACGTGCTTGGAGAAGAGGAAAGTGCCCTTGAGACCGATGTCCATGCAGCGGTCCCACTCCTCCACGGTGGTATCGAGCACGGTCTTGCGCACGATGATGCCCGCGTTGTTGACGAGGATATCAATGTGGCCAAAGGCCTGCATCACCGCCTCGACGGTCTTCTTCACGTCGTCCTCGCTCGTCACGTCGCACTTGAATGCCTGCGCCTCGGCGCCGAGCTCGCGGATCTTGCCGGCCTCTTCCGCGCACTTATCGCTCACGTCGACCATCGCGACTGCCGCGCCATACTTGGCGTAGAGCTGGGCGATGGCAAGGCCGATGCCCTGACCCGCGCCGGTGATGATGGCTACCTTCCCTTCAAGGGAGATGAACTTGTCCTGGATCATCATGGAAAACTGCCTCCTTATTTTTCTGTATCGTTACTTTTTCATGTAGACTTCTTTTCCGCCAAGGACCGTGCGCTCGACCTGTGCCTGCAAAAGCTCGGGCGCGGGAACGGCGAAGATGTCGCGGTCGAATACGGCAAAATCGGCAAGCTTGCCGACCTCGATGGTGCCCTTGAGGTCCTCTTCAAACGAGGCATAGGCGGGATTCTTCGTGTAAAGGCTCACTGCCTCATAGCGCGTCAGACGCTCCTGCGGCTGCCAGCCCTCGGGCAGATACCCGTCATAGCCGCTGCGCGTCTCCACGGCATAAACGCCGACGAGGGGATTCAGATTTTCGCACGGCAGATCGGACGATCCGCAGAGCCTCTGGCCGAGCCCCATGAGCGTTTTCCACGCGAAGAGGTACGGCGCGCGTTCGCCCACGCGATCGTCGCTCCAGTGGATATTGGTGGACACATAGCCGGGCTGCATATCGATGAGCATCGGCATCTCGCGCAGCAGCGCGATGATCCTGTCGTTGATGAGCGAGCAGTGCGTCAGGCGGAAGCGGACCTCGTCCCAGGGACGGGGATCTGCGTCATGCGCGCGCTTGAGCGCGAGCAGCGTCATCTCGCAGGCCTTGTCGCCGATGGCGTGCACGGCCGTCTGCAAGCGGCGGTCATAGGCCTCCTTGACCATTTTGTCGAGCTCCTCCTGGCTGTAGTGACAGGCGCCGGTATTGCCCGGATCGTCGGCATAGGGCTGCGTCATGAGCGCCGTGCGCCCGCCGAGCGAGCCGTCTGTGTAGATCTTGTAGAAGCCGTACTTGACCATCTCGTCGCCAAGGCCCGTGCGGATATTGCAGCCGGGCATCTCGTCGTCGCCGATATAAATGCGGGCCGTCAGCCGGCCGTCATCGCGCAGGTCCTGATAAAGGCTCGTCTGCTCGAAGAGATTGCAGAGCTTTCCCTGAATGGGGTGAACGCTCGTAATGCCGTAGGAATTGGCACGGTGCAGCGCCTCGACCACGGCGTCCTTGAGCTCCTCGTCGCTCAGGTCGACGCCGTCTGTGATGGTATTGATCAGCGCAGCGGCCTCACGCTCCTGCATACAGCCGGTTAATTTGCCATTCTCGCCACGCTCAATGCCATGGGGCACATCATCTTTGTCAAATATTCCGCCCTTTTCAAGCGCCAGCGAATTTGCTATATTGATATGTAAGCAGTATCGCGTGATCACGACGGGATTGGCGGGCGCGGCTTCATCAAGGTCCCAGCGCGTCGGCAGGCGGTGCTCGGCGAATTTTGTCTGGTCGAAGCCGCTGCCGAGGATCAGCTTGCCCGGCGCGGTCTTTTCCGCCTGTGCGCGGATGAGGTCCTTTACCTCGCCGATGGAGCACGCGTCGGTCAGATCGACCTTCAAAAGGCCGCGTGCATAGGTCTGCACGTGCTGATGGTCGTCGATGAGCCCGGGCAGTACGCATTTTCCGTGCAGATCGACGATCTCGGCGTCCGGCCAGATGCCGCTCTCTTTTCCTGCGCGGATGAGGCGCATCGCCTCGTCGCTGCTGCCGCAGAAGAAGAACTTTCCATCTTCAATAATGAAAGCTTCGACTGTGTCTCCTTCATTTTTCATTGTATAGACCCTTGCGTTAACGTATGCCCTTGCCATGGTATCCTCCCTTCGCTTCGCGCCCGCCGCGGCAGCGGAAAACGCTGCTTTTCCGGCGGGCTTTTCTTCTTTTTTGTGTAATTATACCGAGGCATACAGATAAATTCCACAACCAAATCAGCTACTATGGCCCAACCAACCATTCATTTGCTCCACTGTGCTAAATTTGGTTGGCATCAATCAACTCGTTTGGTTGTGTTCATTTTCTCAATTACGCATTAACATAAGTGACATAAAAAGTTGAATTGCTGATGAGCCAATATGTCAAAGTGTATAATTTACTGAAACATCCGTGACAAAGGAGGATGATCGAAGATGTTCCACTCCACAGCCTATGTAAACGGTACTGTTTATACAATGGAGAGCGAGGGCGACAAGTGCTCCGCCTTCGTCGTACAGGACGGTAAGTTCGTTTACTGCGGCAGCGACGAGGAAGCAAAAAAGCTTGCCGACGAGGTGGTCGATCTGCATGGCGCGGCGGTGCTGCCCGGCATGATCGACACGCACCAGCATCTGCTGGCCTACGCAAGCGGTCTTGCCAAGCTGAATCTGAAGGCGGCCAAGTCGCTTGAGCAGCTCAAGCAGATGCTGCACGACTACGCCAAGGACGTGCCCGCGGGCGAATGGATCCTCGGTGTCGGCTTCGACAACGAGAAGTTTGAGGGCAGCAAAGCAATGCCCACCCGCTGGGATCTGGACGAGGCCTGCGCCGATCATCCGGTGCTTCTCTCCCGTTACTGCCTGCACTTCTTCTCCGCCAACTCCATGGCGCTGAAGCTCGGCGGCATCGACCGCAACTACCAGCCCCCCGTTGAGGGCAACGTCAAGTACGATGAAAACGGTGAGCCGAACGGCGTCATCTGCGACGGTGCCGGCACCCACGTGCTCTCCATCGTGCCGGACAAGCTCGCTTCCTTTGAAGCAAAGAAGGATATCATCGTCAAGGCCCTTCACCAGCTCAACTCCTACGGTCTGACGGGTGTGCATCCCATCCAGGGCAAGCACTGCGACCTGATGGAGTACACCGATATCTATCAGGCGCTGAAGGACGAAGGCCGCCTGACGGCGCGCATCTACATCAACTACGACGTGCTGCCCGGCTGCAACATCCGTACCGGTCTTGGCGACGAGATGCTGAAGTTCGGCTTCTACAAGTCCTATATGGACGGCAACCTCAGCGGCCGCACCGCCTTCATGCTCGAGCCCTACAGCGACGATCCGAGCACCTGCGGCGTGTGCAACTATGAGAGCCAGGAGGCCATCACCGAGCACCTGCGTGAAGGCTATCAGCAGGGAATGCAGATCGGCGTGCACGCCATCGGCGACCGCGCGGCGGATATGCTCATCACCGCGATCGAGACCATCTACCGCGAGGACCCGCATCCCGACCCGCGCTTCCGCCTCATCCATATGACCACGCTCAATGCCTCGCTCGTCGAGCGCATGAGCAAGCTCCCCGTCATCGTTGACGTGCAGCCCGTGTTCATTCCCATCAACGTCCGCAGCGCGGACAGCCGCATGGGTGATACCGAGCGCGGCGCCTACACCTTCGCCTACAAGAAGATGATGGACGCGGGGCTGATGCTCACCGGCGGCTCGGACAGCCCGTGCGACTCGTTCAACCCGCTCGACGGCGTCTATGCGCTGGTCAACCGCAAGGATTACACCGGTTATCCCGAGGGCGGCTGGCACCCGCAGGAGTGCATCGGCGTTTACGACGCGCTGCGGATGTACACCTACAACGCCGCCTACTCCTCCTACGAGGAAAACATCAAGGGCAGCATCAAGGAAGGCAAGCTCGCCGACTTTGTCGTTCTCGACGCCGATATCTTCAAGGTCGACCCGATGAAGATCAAGGACATCAAGGTCGAAAAGACCTACCTCGGCGGCAAGCTCGTTTACTCCCGCAACTAATTTCATTTGCTATATGCGGCAGCATATTCCAATAAAGAAACAGAACTAAAAATGAAGAATGGAGAAAACATCATGAAGAAATTTGTAGCCCTGCTTCTTGCGCTCGTCATGGCTCTGTCTCTCGTCGCCTGCGGCGATAAGACCGACGACAGCAGCAACAACGACAACAGCACCAACACCGATACCCCGCAGGTCGACTCCAGCGAGTACGCCCTCAAGACCCAGATCACCTCTACCGACAAGATCACCATCCGCGTCGCGGAGGATGCTTCCGAGATCCACCCCTCCCACATCGCTCTGGTGAACTGCTTCAAAGAGCCCCTTGAGGCTGCTTCCAACGGCAACATCACCGTTGAGATCTACCCCAACGGTATGCTCGGCTCCCTGACCGAGAACGTCAACTCCATGCAGATGGGCGACCTTGAGATGGCGTACCTGAACGACTCCATCCTCTCCGGCTTCATCCCCGAGTTCTCCATCATCGGCCTGCCCTACCTCTTCACCTCCGTTGACGCTGTCCACAACGCGATGAACGGCGCGTTCGGCGAAGAGATGAGCTCCCGCCTGCAGGATCAGCTCGGTATCGTCAACCTCGGCTGGTGCGACGTCGGCTTCCGTAACATCACCAACTCCAAGAAGCCCATCACCTGCGTGGATGACCTCAAAGGCCTGAAGATCCGTACCATGACCAACGATCTGCACGTCGCTTACTTCCAGTATCTCGGCGCTCTGCCCACCCCGATGGCCTTCAACGAGCTCTACACCGCTATGCAGCAGGGCACGGTCGACGGTCAGGAGAACCCCACCGCTATGATCTGGAACAACAACATCTATGAAGTTCAGAAGTACATGACCGTTTCCGAGCACATCTGGACCTCCACCGCTCTGTGCGTTGCCGAGAACTTCCTCGAGAGCCTGCCCCAGGACTATCAGGACGCCATCCGTGAGGCCGGCGCCAACACCACCGCTCTGCAGGCTGAGATGATCACCGAGGAGAACCAGAGCCTGCTCCAGAACATCGAGGATGCCCGCGTTGAGGTCACCACCCTTTCCGACGAGGCCAAGGCCGAGTTCCAGCAGAAGGCCAAGGAATCCGTCTGGGTCACCGCTGCCGACCTCTACGGTCAGGACCTGATCGACCTCGCCGATTCCTTCAACCAGTAAGTCAGTCGAATCCACTTTCAATCGATCGTTTCTGAGCAGAACTGCCGCATAAGAGTCTACTGAAACGGTTGCCGCGGGGAAGGCTGCGGAATGACCCAGCCTTCCCCGCCCATCATTCCAGTCTGTAAAAAAAGCTGCAAGCCCCAATCAAAAACACGCCGCTATCAAAGGATGTGAACAAAAAACATGAAATTTCTGAAAATGCTGAATAACCACTTTGAGGAATATCTTCTGGTGCTCCTGATGGTCGCCGAAGTTATCATTGTTTTTGCGCAGGTCATTACGCGCTTTATCCTCAAGTCCCCCCTCGCATGGAGCGAGGAGATCGCCCGTTATATGTTCATCTGGCTCGTCTGGATCGGCGCAGCCTATGCGACCAAGGAAAATAAGAACATCAAGATCGACCTACTTTCCAGTAAGTTCACCGGCGCGATGAAGGTCTTCGCCGACATCTTCGTTGCCGTCCTGTTCATCGGCCTGATGATGTTCATGCTCTACACCTCCGGCAAAGTCACTTACACCGTTTATGCCAGTAACTCCATCGCCACCGGCAGCCACATGCCGATGTGGATCGCCTGGTTCTCCCTCCCGCTCAGCATGGCCCTGATGACCTTCCGCTTCATCCAGAACAGCGTTCGCAGCATCAAGGACAGCAAGAAGAAAGGAGAATAACGAACCATGATCTTAAAAGCAGTTTTGATCTTCGCGCTCCTCTTCCTCTTCATGATGATGGGCGCTCCGATGGCCATCGCGCTTGGCGCTTCCACGGTCATCACCCTGGTCTGCACCACCAGCCTCGGCATCACCACCATTGCAACCGCGTGCTTCAGCGGCCTTGACTCGTTCCCGCTGCTGGCTGTTCCGTTCTTCATCCTGGCAGGTAACCTGATGAAATTCGGCGGCCTATCCAATAAGATCCTCGAGTTTGCCGACGCGCTCGTCGGCCACATCAAGGGCTCCCTCGGTATGGTCGCGGTCGTCGCCTCCATGTTCTTCGCAGCCCTGTCCGGCTCCTCCCCCGCAACCGTCAGCGCCATCGGCTCTCTGACCATCCCCAAGATGGAAGAGGAAGGCTATGACCGCGCTTACGCCACCGCGCTGAACGCTGCCGCCGGTACCATCGGCGTCATCATTCCCCCCAGTATCCCGTTCGTTATCTACGGCGTTGTCGCCAACTGCTCCATCGCCGATATGTTCAAGGCCGGTATTCTTCCCGGTGTCCTGATCGGCGTCGTGCTGATGATCGTCAACTACATCGCCGTCACCAAGAACGGCTACGGCATGAAGAACCATGCTGCCAAGCACTTCTCCCTCCGCAAGCTGTGGAAGACCCTCAAAGAGACCTGGCTCGCCCTGATGGTCCCCGTCATCATCCTCGGCGGTATCTATGCCGGTATCTTCACCCCGACCGAATCTGCTGTTGTCGGTATCGTCTACACCCTGATCGTCGGCGTCTTCGTTTACAAGGAGCTGACCCCCGCCACCATCTACGATGCGCTACGTGAGTCCGTTCTGGTCAACGGCCAGACGATGTTCCTCGTCGGCTTCTCCATGGGCTTCGCCCGCTTCCTGACGATGTCTCAGATCCCCGCTTCCATCGCCGCGAAGATCGGCGCCATCGACAGCAAGGTCGTCGTTTTCCTGATGATCAACCTGTTCCTGCTCATCGTCGGCTGCTTCATCGACAACATCTCCTCCATGCTCATCCTCACGCCGATCTTCCTGCCCATCGTGCAGAGCTACGGCATGACCCCCGTCCAGTTCGGTATCGTGATGACCGTCAACCTCTGCATCGGCTTCATCACCCCGCCCTACGGTGCAAACCTCTTCATCGCGAGCGCGATCTCCGATGTTCCTATCATGAACATCGCCAAGAAGATCATGCCGATGATCGGCGCGATGCTCATCGTGCTGATGCTCCTGACCTTCATCCCCGCGCTCAGCACCTTCGCTCTGTAAGATATCTCACGGTATCTTTGGAAAAGAAGCACCCCTTCGGTCCGCCAACCGAAGGGGTGCTTTTTTGCGCGCTCACAGCGTGTGTGAGCGCGTCTGTGAGCGCAGCAGGGGAAATTACTCCCCACTGCGTGCGATGCGCTCTGCGCGCCTTAAAAGGGCGCTGAGCAAGGGAGGGATATCTCTTTTTCAAAAAGAGATATCCCTCCCTTAGACCCACCCAGAGAAAATTGCATTGCCGGCTTGCAGCTCGAAGAAGTGTGGTGCCTGGGGAATGGGAGCCTCTGCGTGGCGGCATCTGTCTCTT
>URQY01000025.1 GCA_900550165.1 uncultured Eubacteriales bacterium | reverse complement strand
CTTGGCAGCTCATTTTCAGTTGTTTTTCTCTGTGTGCCCTTGTCAAGCGATGTTTCTTTTGCATGATAACTCGATAGACAAAGATGCAGTAGCCTGTATAAATGAAAAGACGCTTGAATTGCAGGCATGCTATCGAAGCGGCGAAGATTTAGAAGATGAGATGATCATTCAGAATATGTCTGTCCAACCAAATGGCTCAGTTTGGCTTGACCTATTCTATCCGAAGAATCCAAAGTGTTCGCAATATAGTCTTTTTATTCTTCAAGACAATGTTAATGTAGCTGCGGCCAGTAATGTTGTTCTCTGCGAAAATATTGCCTTATGGGAAAATGGAAGTTCGTTGTGCTACTGGGATAGCGACGAGATTGTCAAATCTGTGGACATTCCTGCTGACACAGAGCCTTATGCGATTTCAGCATTGAATGGCAGGCCATGTTTTGTAGATGCCTATACTGGCAAGGTATTCCTTTTGAATGAACATGGAAAATGGATCAATCAGTACAGTATCCCAGTTAGCGATAATAAGGTTTTACCACAAGAATTTGTAAACTTTTACGCTTCCATGACAAGCTGCGGTAATGAGGTGTATTTGTCGTATCTTGTCGGCCCGGAAAAGAGCAATAGTCTGAATACAGGCGGCCTTGTGAGGCTCAGCGACGGAAAAAGGTTGGGAGACACTGCCGGTTTGATCGTTCATGCCAAGAAGCAAAATGATGATTCTGTGCAGCTTTATATGACCAACGGTTTCTCCGACAATTCCAAGCTGAAAGAGTACCAACAGCTGTCTATTAAATCAGACACAATCACCAAAGTAAGGGCTTTCCAACAAGACGGCGACAACACGGCTATATATTTGCCGGCAGAGTGGCAGTATAGGGACAACCTCGGCCGTCTATGGGGATGGTCAGAGGCAATTCGGAATAGTATTACCTGCATTGATACGGATAGCCTTACAGATACTGACAGCAAGTTCAGTGCGTCTACCGACTATTATGGCTTCCTGGACGCGGATGAGTCAGCATGGTATGGAAGTCAGCAACAGGGCGTTATAAAGTCAGTTGTCCAGTTGGGCATTATGAACGGATATACTGACGGTACATTTCACCCTATAGGCAATATCACACTGAGCGAAGCAATTAAAATGGCTGCTGTTGTCCATGCCACATGTAATAACCAGACAATCTCTTTTTCAGCATCAGATGGTGGTAAATGGTATGATGCCTATCTGAACTATTGTGTAAAAAATCGAATTGTCTCGAGCGACGAATATTCCAGCCTCGATGCTTACGCAACAAGAGCGCAGATAGCACATATTTTCGCGAAAGCAACATCTGATTTTGCCGTTGTCAACGACATTGACTATGATTATATTCCTGACGTAAGCGAACGAAGCGAATACGCTGATGAGATACTTGCTCTTTACAGAGCAGGCATCTTGACCGGAGATGAAAGAACCAGAGCATTCAGACCATCTGACACCATTACACGTGCCGAAGCAGCTGCAATAATCTCGAGAGTAGCTTTGCCTACGACGCGAATCAAAATCGTTTAAAATGGGAAATGAAAAATTCTGTACCCTATGCAGAGGCACTGCAATGGAGCATGATCTGGAAAAGTTAGCGGTTACGGCATTGCCTATCTCTGCAAGTCCTATAATGAGGCACGATTTCTGCATAGAATCTTGGAAACATTGTGAGCAAGTGAAATCCGAATTGTTTGCGTTTATGGTTTAAACCATAAATGCCTAGAAGTAAGTTGGGATTCTATCTGTTATTGACACGTATTTTAGAGTCAGTTTGCTATCCTCATCAAATCTTCCATATACCGATACGTCATCGGAGTGCATTCTTGCAGCAACGATATGGCATTGGCATTTTCCGCATACTTCACCCAGTAGTCAAAGCAGTCTGCGAAGTATTCTCCGGCGTTGGTTTTGGCATAGTCTCGCAGCGGCGCGGCGGCAGCTTCTGCACGAAAGAGCTGTTCATGCTCTACAGGGAATCCCAGCATCCAATCGAGAAAATGTCCGAATTCATGGAGCGTCGCGCTGGCCTCCGAGAGGTAGATGGTTTTCCGGCTGTAATTGGTGGCTCCAATGCAGCTCATGTTCAGCTGCTTGCTAAGTTCGCTGATGTAGTCGAAGTCGATACGGTACGTCCAGCCAGCGGCGTTGAAGGTGGCAAGCACCGGCTCCGGCACCTGCCGCAGCGCCAGCAGGTAGTCGTTGATGTTGACGCCTGCCGCGTTTACCAGAGCCACCGGCGCGGGCGGAGCCTCCATGTTGAAGGCTCTGGTCAGAATGGCGTGAAGGAGCATGGCCGCGTCCCTGCGGGTGACGATCTCATTTGCAGTGTTCGCCTCGCCGCAGAGCTGAAGCTCCTCCCCGATGCGGATGCAGTTTTCATAATCGGGCAGCGACACGCCGCCCGCATAGAGTACGCTGTCGTAAACGGGGATCTTGGCTGCGGCAAAGGCGCTTTTGAGCAGCGCTCCTCGGCATAGCTGGATATTGGGCGCGGAGAGTGCGGTTTCGTTCAGCCAGCCCTTCCGATAGGATTGCTCCACAGCGCTTTGGCTCAGATCACTCCATGAGCTGCCCTCGACCTTCACATCATAGGCCCGGCAGAGCATTATCGCCCACTGCCGCACCGTCACCGGTGCATTTGGGGAGAAGCATCCGTTCCCTGTGCCTTGCGTGATCTCATGCTCCGCAAGATACATCACGCTTTCATAGCAGTCCGCAGACTCCGGTACGTCATCAAAACCTGCACAGGCGGCAGAAGCAGCTGTGGGCAGGATCAATGCCAGGACAAGGGTGCAGACAGCCAGCACTGTTCTTCTAACGATCATCTTCATAAGTTCCTCCATATTCTTGTTCTTTCTCTGTCCTGTATCCTCCGGTAGAGTAGGCTCTTCTGGATGCGCCATGATGACACTACCCTATGGACAGAATTTTGAAAGGGAAAACGTCACAGTCCCCCCTTGGCGGGAGGCCGTGACGTTTTGTGCTTAGTCAGCCGGTATAAATTGCTCGTGAGACTGCCGTTGGATCGGCGGCGGTTCCGCTTCTCAATGAGCTGCCTGCGCTCCAGATCTGCCAAGGCTCGCTGGACTGTCCGCGGCGAAAGCCCTAATTCACGGGCAATGGTTTTGATCCCCGGCCAGCAGACGCCGGAAACGTTTGCCCGGTCCCGAAGATAGATATAGACCGCCTTCTCCCGGTGACTCAGATGCTCCTCGGTGTAAATGAAGTTGAATTGACTCATTTGCCTCCCTCCATGTTATAGGGGTTCTTTGTATAGTGCTGTTGAATGTTGCGGACGAGTTCTCTCTGGTCAACATAAGCTATCTTTCGAGCCGCCCGCTCCGGCATCCGATAGCCGTCCGGGTCAAAGGTGATGCCCCAATCCAGGAAGAGACGCAGCTTGGTGCGCATGGGATGTGTTCCCGTTTTCATCACCACAAACTCTCCCTTAGGGATGGATTTCAGTTCGTCCGACGTCATGAGCGCACGCTCCATCATCTGCAAGGACTGACTGCTCTCTTTCCCCTGACTGACAGAGCCGGACAGCACGGTCCTGCTGCCGAGGGCAGCGGAGAGGGCATCTGCCGTTTTACTCTGGGGCGAAAAGCCGCCGAAGATGGTGTCCTGGCAGTTGTCACATATAATTTCCGCGCCTTCTTTACCATAGTTCTTCTCCAGTTGGGCGAGGCTCTGGATAATGGGTACCAGCGTCAGCCTGCGGGAGCGTCCCGCGCTGAATAGGGGCAGAATGTCAAAGGGTGGCATTGTACCAAGTTCATCGCAAAACAGCACCACGCGGTTTTTGAGCCTGCCGCCGGTTTCATCCGCCACGGAGAACAATTCGCGGGACAGATTTTGGATCATGAGCGCCGCGATGAAATTCTTTGCCGGATCTTCTTCCGGTAAAATCAGAAAGATGGCGCACTTCTCCGAGGCGAACATTTCCGCATTGATGGGGCTGTCGTAGCAGATGACCTGCTCCAGTTCTGTATCCAGAAAGGCGTTGAGTCGGGACATGACGGTGGACATGACCGAAGCCATAGATTGATCCGCACTGGTGAGGGCTGCGCCTGCCAGCCACCGAGCCTTATGCTCCGGCGGCAGTTCATCCATGAGCAGCTGAAAACCGTTCTTGCCTCTTGACTTCGGCACCGCCAGCAGATCCTGCACCAGTTTGAAGGCTGATACGATATGCCGTTTTTCCGGCTCTCCATCCTTTGGCGGTGCGAACTCTGCCAGCAGAAGTACAATGGCAGTCAGGAGCCCCTCGGCGCTGTCATAGAAGAAGGCATTCTCACCGTATTGTGCAGCGTCGCCGTCCGGGTTGATGATGGTCTTGGCGAGGATCTTGGCGTATTTCTCTGCGCGCGCTCGGGCAGAGAGGTTCTCCGGATGCATGCGCGCAATATCCATGTAGTGATTCATCAGCGTCAGGAAATTGAAGCCGTCTGAGCGGGTTGGGTTGCGCAGGTCAATGACCGTGACCTGGTAGCCGTAATATTTGGACGCAATGCAGCCGTAGTTGCGCGCCAAGTCTCCCTTGGTGTCCAGCGCCAGATAGCTCATGCCGCTGGCGCTGGCGTACTCCAAATTTGCGTATAAAAAATACGCGGTTTTGCCCACGCCGGAAGCGCCGATCATCAGACAGTGGATGTCATCACTGTCCACCAGCGCCCGGATATCTCGCTGCTCCTCAATCATCTTTTTGACTTTTGAAAGCGCCTTTGATTTTTTCTTCGTCTTCCGCTTTCCCTCCACAGGACGTCGCAGCTTTTCCAGCAGCCTGCGAGAGATTTTCAACAGAAATCCTCCCCTGCTTTTATGGTTTCTGCCACCGACGCTGCCGAGAACGAGTCCCTGCTCCGTAGGCAGTTCCTCTCCCTTGCGCCAGCGGCGGGGACGGAACGGTACCGTCCGGGATGTTTTGCTGATCTCCCTGGGCGTTGCCCACCGGGCTGTGCCGTGCTGACCGTCGCCAACGGTTTTGCTCTTGAAATTGTTGAGAGAATAATTCTTGGAGAGGAAGGACACTACGAGCAAGAATGCCAGCAGTCCGCCGCCAAGCAGAATCAGGGGCCATATGTTTTCGTTCATGCGTCTTTCTCCTTCCTCTCGAATTTGGCGCAGAGATCGTCATTCCAGTCCTTGCGCACCGGGCAGAGACGCTCCACATCCAAGCCCATGTCCTCCAGCGTATCCGTCATACGGTCGCAGGCGTCGTTGCCCGCGTCATCGTTGTCGAGGCACAGGTACACCATGTCCAGCTTCGGATTCTGCCGCAGCCGCTCCAGCACCGGCTGGATGGAGAGCCCGCAGCAGGCAACGTAGCTGTGCTCCTGCCAGCCGTAGGGATAGAGGGTAATGTGGGACAGAAGGTCGATAGGAGCCTCGAACACATAGAGGGACTTGTCGGTCCCGCTTTTGTGGAAGCAGTGCTCACTTGCGCTGCCCTCAATGTTCATGCGGAACACCCGTCCCTCGCTGTTGGTACTGCGGATGTGCGCGTGCTTGGCCTCACCGCTGCCATCCTTCCCCACGAAAACGCAGTTGTGATGCTTGTCCTCGTAGAGCAGCTTTTCATGTACGAAGGCGGAAATAACCTCGCGGTCAATGTGGCGCTGACGCATGAGGTAGGCATACATACGCCGCATGGTTCCGTAAGGCTCCGGCAGCGCGAAAGCCTTTGGAACTTCATTCACAGGCTTTGCCTGTTCATATGTTTTTCTGTTCTTTCTGCCCAGCAAAAGCAAAACCGCCTCCGGATAAGGGAGACGGTAATAGCGCTGGACGAAGCTGACGGCGTAGCCGCCGACGCGCGCGGAGTGATCAAACCATTTGTTGCCCCGCACGGTGATGCTGGGATCGTTGGGGGTACGGAACTCCCGACCGGAGCGCACGGGTCGTTCGCCCTGGGCACGCAGCAGCGACACGAGATCCGTGTTCTGCGCCCGTGCTTTTTCCTCCGGCGTGAAATAGATAAATTTGCTCATGATGTTTCCTTTCAAAATTCTGCTTTGTGCTATCTGAATGTCTGCTCTTCATGATCGTCCGGCTTGTGTCCCATCGCCAGCCGCTTGCGCTGCAATTCCTGTCGGCGCTTGCGGTCGATCTGCAAGCCGCGGTGGATCTGGTCGATCTTGCTGTTGTCCTCAAAAATTCTGCTCATGTGATGCAGCATCCGCACAACGGTTTCGCCCACCGTGGGGGCACGATAATCTGCTCCTGCCGGTGCGGTTTGCCCTGCTTGACCGGATGGCTGTGAGTGCGTCGGAGTCATTTCGCCCACGGGCGGCGCGGTACCTTTGGAGGCGGCAGCATCAGCGGAGCCGGAATCTTCCGTGGAAGGTGCTGGTGTATTTGGGGCTTGGGGCTGCGTCGGTATAGATGGCTCTATCGATTCCACTTTGACTTTCGTGGCCGCCGAGGAATTCTCAGGCGAAATGGATTCCGTCAGCATGGCAGAAAATCTCCGCGCATCCACACCCCTCTGCCGTTCCGCCATCCATTGCAGCGTTTCCTGAATGACCATGTTGCGGACGCTCCGGAACTCCTTTTGCTGGGAGAGCGGCAGACGCTTGGGCGGCCGCTGATCGTAGTCCAGACACACCTGCTCGTAGAGCGTCTGCCATGTTCCATAGGCGGCAGATACTCGCTCGTCCTTCGCCAGCCCCTCCACAATGGTGTCTACGATGGCCTTGACCCTTGGCGGCAGGTAACAGTAGACCTTTCGGCCCTTGACCGTCAGTAGGCGTTCCGCCAGCTCCTCGGTGAGCTGCTCCAGACGCGGGTTATCCGACGTGCCATGCTCCAGCTGCGCGATGCATTCCAGCATGGCCTTGCGGGTCTGCGTCTGGAGCTCCTGTCGCGCGGTGTCTTTTTGCTGGTAGATGTGCATCCGATCCGCGTGGTAGATCCGTCTGGCGAAGACGGATTTCACCTGCCGGATGCCTTCTTTCGTGAGATAGCCCTCGCGGGGATCGGTCGAGAACACGATCATGTGAATGTGCACCTGCTTCGGCTTGCGATGAAAGGCGGCATACCAGCGCAGGTTGTCCGATTGTATCTTGTACGCCGCCGCGATGTCGTTGGCAGACGCCTTGACCAGCGCCTGCCAGTTTTCCGCGCTGTCGTAGCCAAGCCGCTCCGCGTCCTCACGGCGCAGCGCCACCACCGGCGTCCACACATTTCCGGTGTGCTCCGCCACCTCCCGTACCGCCTGCGCGAGATTTTGCACTTTGCCGTCCGCATCCCACAGCCCGTGCTCGCCGTCCTTCTGGACACCGGGGCGGTGGGAGATGTAGTCGATGAAATTTTCCTTTTGATCCAGTGCCTCCAGATAATTCTCCTGCACCTGCTGGATAAACGCGGAGGCGTTGCCCTGGGTGGGGTGATCCAGATATTCCTCGTACTCAATGAGTTCCCAGCAGGAGGGGAAGGACTTCAGCAGCCGTGCGATGAATTCCTGCTGCTTTTTTGTGGCGGGGAGTGTACTGCGCTCATCCGCCAACAGCTCCACGCCGGGACGGGTAGCGACATAGCGAGTACGCTGGGCCAGCTTCGCGGCGTTCTGTCCGCCCTTGAGGTAGGGGGAGATCAGTACGATCCGGGCCATTCATCCTCCGGCTCAATGCGGCGCTGCTGATGCACTGCGCTCTCAAAACTCACCTGACCATTGGTGCGCTTCACCTCATCCACCGCAAAGCCGCGCAACTCCCGCGTGTGGATAGGATCGGTACGAAAGTGCGCGGCGATGGTGTGGCAGAGCATATTCAGCTCCACCGCGCACTTGAAGAGGATCGTCCGCAGACGGTTATTGTTGTCGTCCAGCGTACCCTGAATAGCGGTGAGGATGGCTTGGGAGATGTAGGCGGTGTTGTCCTCCGTGCCGAGATAGCCCATGTAGAACCGCAGGGCCTTTTCTACGAATTCATTGCGGCTGCGGCAGTTATCAGCTTTCAGCCAGCCGTCCATGCGGTCGATTATGTCGGGCGGGAGCCAGAATGTCGTTTTCTTTTTCACTTTTTCTTCCATCGGTGTTCTCCTTTCCTTGCCGTCGGTCAAAAGGGGCGCGAGTGCCGGAAACACCGTGCCTTTTTGGAAACCAGACTGCGGTTTTTCTGAAATGTGCTGAAATAGACTGCGCTTTGGAAAGCGCGAAAAAGCCCCGCACTGCGGGGCTTTGTGGGCGGGCTGCGGGCGCTTGCGACTGCGGCCCTTTATCTTGTTATATTTTCGAACGGGGATATCTCCCCACAAAACACCTTCAAAACCGGTATCAACGCCCCTTGAGGGAGCGATGATATAATATCCTCATGCGGACAGAGAATTTCCTGCTTCTATCTTTGTAGCCAAGTCTACTGCGCACAGACTGGAACCTCTGCCCTGTGGGATGTCACTTATGAGCCGGATGTCGGGGCGATGGATCGCTTTCTTCTAATCTCGCAACAGGTTGTGACCTTCAGCAGCACGAGGAATGTCCGTAATTTGAACATGAGAGGAGCCTGCACTATGTACATCGTTGGGATCGACATTGCCAAGAGAAAGCACGAGGCAGCGGTGATTGACGGCGAGGGCACCGTCATCATCAAGCCGTTTTCCTTCACCAACAACTGCTCCGGGTACAATCGGCTGCTGGCCATGCTCGCCAAGGCCAAACTGCCGCTTGACGAGGTTTCCTTTGCAATGGAGGCCACCGGACACTACTGGCTCGCTCTTTTTACCAGACTTCAGAAGGAGGGCTTCCGTGTTCAGGTCATCAACCCGGTGCAGACCAACTCCATCCGCAGTTTCTATATCCGTCAGGCCAAAACAGATCCGAGGGATGCCCTGCTCATCGCAGAGGTGATTCGTTTCGGACACTTCTCCGAGTCTACCCTGCATCCCGAAAACATTTATGAGCTGCGGGAGCTGTGCCGTGGACGGCACGCCATCGTTTCCATGCAGGCGGACGTTAAGCGGAAGGTCGTTGCCCTGCTGGATCAGGTCTTTCCTGAATACGAAACAGCTTTTACCAATATGTTTAGCGACACCTCCATGGCAATCTTGCAAACCTGTCCTACGCCAAAGGAATTATCCGAGATGCCTCTTGGGGATCTCTGTCATCTCATCGAAGTCTCCAGCCGCAAGCGTTTCCGCATGGCGAAAGCGCAGGAGCTTCAGGAGCTTGCGCGCAATTCCTTTGGCTTCGCCATGGCCGGCGATGTTTTCAGCACGATGATCCGACTTTACGCAAAGCACCTCGATTTCTTAAAACAACAGGTCAGGGAAATGGATCGCAAGATCGCCGAGATCATGGAGACCCTGGACACGCCGATCACTACTATCACCGGCATCGGCCCGACCCTTGGCGCGTACATCCTCAGCGAGATCGGAGACATCAGCCGTTTTTCCTCCGCGGCAAAACTTGCCGCTTACGCGGGGATCGATCCAACCATGCGGCAGTCCGGCGAATACAACGGCGTCAGAAACCGTATGTCCAAACGAGGCTCGCCTTATTTGCGGCACGCCATTTGGCTGGCGGCTTCATCGGCGGTGCTTCACGATCCGGCGCTGAAGCTTTATTTCCAGAAAAAACGAGATGAAGGGAAGCCCTATATGGCATCTGTGGGCCATGCCTGCAGGAAGATGGTCTCCATCATTTACGCCGTTATGAGAGACAACAAGGCCTACACGCCCTATATCCCAAATGAGATTTCGGCTTGACAAATTATAGCCGGTCTGTGCTAGCGGTACTTTCCCGTCAGTCTCACCTCCGTCCTATGGGGTTGTAGTAAAGAAAAAACGCACAGCCGACTCGTTTGAGTCTCTGTGCGTTTAATGATAATGGATGGCGGCCGATCGGACCGCACAAATAGCAGTTGTAAACCGCAAGCAAGCCGTGATATAATGCCAGTACAACACAACAAGGAGGTAAACCTGCTATGGGAAAAACTGCTCGGTTGGTATTGAAGCTGGTAGCCGCGGGGCTTGCGTTCTGCGCGCTCGTTTGCCTGATCATCGGAAGCTGGTGCGATATCGGCGAAGCCATCGAACGCCGCAAAAAGCGCTGCCTTGCAGAGGAAGATTGCAGCGACTACGCGGACGAGGAGCTCTGCCGGTAAAAGAGCGCCGACAAAAAACAGAAGAATGGACCAAGAGCGCCTTTCAATCCGTTTGCTGACGGTTCAGCAATTCATAAAAAGGGGGATGACCTATGCAATCGTCCGGCGCAATGAAGTCGCGTAAGAAGATTCTATTTGCCGCGCTCGCCGCTGCTGTCTTAGTACCGCTGCTTTTTGCGTTCGCGCTCCGCTCGCAGCTGGCGCTCGTCGATCCGGCCGACGGATCGCCCCTGATCACTTGGCTGCAGCAGAACATGGCATCCGGCGGCTTCTGGATGAAAGAAACCGGAGACGGCACCTCTTACAGCCTTGTGCTCCTCGCAAAGGACTCTTTGGTCGGAGCGCTGCTGTTTTTCCAGAGTCTCGTCTGCGTCGTGATCACGCTCATTCTGCTCTGGCTGACGCTGTATTGCAAAAAGTCCTATCTCGCACCGTTTACGACCGCCTATGCGCTTTTGTCCGCGCTCATCTTCTTAGCCACCATGGGTGACTACTGCATCAATTCGACGGCCGGGCAATACTGCGTTCCCATGCTCTGGGGCGCCTATCTTCGGGAAGCGCAAGGTCTCGGCTCGGTACTGGTCTATCTGGCCGTCGGGGTATGCTATTTTGTCAGCATCGCGCGCAGCCGCAGCGCAGGATAAGACTTCGATCTATCGGCATCAGAACGTGCGCCCGCGATGCGCACCAAAGGGACAGCCTGCATAGTCAGGAGCACCCGCGTTTCTCTTTCGATCGTCCTGCAAAGCAAGGAGCCCTCCCATCCGTGAGGGCTCCTTGTGTTCTCTTCACTTTTTTGTCTTTGCCGTGCGGCGCTGCTCCGCGGTCCGCCGCACGAGCTCACACAGCGGCAGAAGATACAAAAAGCACGCCAGCGCCATCCCCGCCATCGGTGCGCCGACGGTCGAAAGCGGCGTTGCGCCCGCGATCGACCACGGCACGAGCGGCGCGATGACCACGGCCGTATTTTCAAGGTCCAGCGCAAGCTCACGCGCGTCCTGCTGCGTCTGCGCGCAGAGCTGATGCGTCAGGATGATCGTCAGCGTCTGGTTGCACGCGACAAGCGAGGCAAGCGTCGCCGTCACCAGCGTCGCGCAGTAGGGTGAGGTCTTCTCACTCAGCGAGGCAATGCGGCCGCACAGCCCATCGAGCAGCCCGGTCCTGCGAAAAATGCCGGAATAGGCCGACGAGATCGTGATAATGAGCATCAGGCGCAGCATCGAGAGCATCCCGCCGCCGTTGAGCATCGCGCCGACCTCCGCGTCCGCCGCCGTGTAGCCGAAAACAGCGGTCTTCAGGAGCGTCAGCGCATCCAGATGCCGCACAAAAATGCACAGCAGCACGGACGCGAGAATGCTTGCCGCCATCGCGCGCTTGACCTTCACGTGCAGCAGCGACAGCACAAAAATGAGCACCGCCGGCAGGCACATGACCCAGGTGAGCGTCATCTCGCGCCCGTAGAGCGGCCACAGGTCCGCCCGCGCGCCGCCGTCCCCTCCCGAAAGTCCCAGCAGCAGAAAGATACCGCAGCTCAGCAGAAACGGCACGAGCGCCGTTTTGACCATGCGGCGGATATTGTCGTAAATGTCGGTCCCCGTCAGCTCGCTCACGAGCAGCGCGCTTGTCGATACCGGCGAGCAGCGGTCGCCGAAGTATACCCCTGCAAGCATCGCGCCGCCGAGCAGCACCGGGTCCATGCCCATCGAAACGCCGACACTCACACAGATGGTCCCCATCGTCGCCGCCGTGCCGAAGGCCGTGCCCGTCAGAACAGACACGCCGCAGTTGAGCAAAAACGTCATCAGCACCAGGATCTCCGGCCGGATAAGGTCCACCGCGCAGCAGATGATGAGCGGCAGTGCGCCGCACGCGCGCCAGAAGGCCGTCAGCATCCCGATAAGCGGGAACACGAGCAGCACGCTCGTCGACGTCTTCACGCCGGAGACGATCATTTCCCCCAGCTCTCGCCACGAAAAGCCCTGCTTTTTTCCATACAGCGTGAAGATCACGAGCCCCGCCGCCAGCGCGTAAAGGATATTCACCTTCAGCACCACGCACACGAGCAGCGCCGCGCAAAAGAGTACGATTGCCGCCATCCAGATCCTCCTCCGTCCTTTTCCGACACATTTTACCGTATCGCCATCTTAGCACGCGCGGCACGAAAAGGGAATTCTTTTCCTGCCGCTTCATGCCTTCTGCCCCAGTATAAAAGATGTGCCGGCACTTGTAAAACTGTTATTATTGATATATTCTACAGGAGAAAGCTGTGAAAAGAGGTGCCGCCGTGAACTTTAACTCTCCGGAATATTTCATCGTACTCGCGCGGGAAGGAAGCTTTACCCGCGCTGCCGACGCCCTGCACATCACGCAGCAGTCGCTCTCCTCCCACATCGCGGGACTTGAAGCGGAGCTTGGCTGCACGCTCGTCGTGCGGCGCACACCGCTTGAGCTGACCCACGCCGGGCGGACCTTTCTGCGCTATGCCGAATCTCTCCGTCAAACGCAGCAGGCCATGCAGCGCGAGTTCTGTGATATCGCTGAAAATCAAAAGGGCGAGCTGCGCATCGGCATCGCCTACACACGCGGCCGCGCCATCATGCCGCACCTGATCCCCGCCTTTCAGCGCAGCTATCCAAACGTTGCGATCAAGCTGCTCGAGGGGTCAAACGATGCACTGCAAAAAGCGCTGCGCAGCGGCGACGTCGACCTTGCCATCGCCGCCTTTCCCCATCCGCTCCCCGGCGTAGTACTGGAGGATTACTACCTTGAAAACATCGTACTCTGTCTTTCCGACGAGCTGCTCAGGCACTGCGGTCTTGACCTGAACGCGCACCGAAGTGACATTGCCGCCGGAAATCTGAGCCCCCTGCACGAATGTCCCTTCGTTCTCGGCTCTGCCGAGGATATTGCCGGCCGCATTGGGCGTGAGCTGCTGCGCGCCTCCGGCGTTGCGCCCATCAGCCGCGCAACGTCGGAAAATGTGGAAACGCTGCTTGCGCTCTGCGCGCAGGGCGTCGGCGCGTGCTTTTGTCCGGAAAACCTGCTGCAAACCGCACTCTCGCCCGCACAGCTTGCGCGGCTGCATATTCTCCCCCTCTGTCCCGAGGCGTCCTATCCCATCTGTTTTGGCTATCTCAAGCGCTCGTATCAGTGGAGTATGATCTCAGAGTTTATCCGCATCGCCCGTGAACAGATCGAGTGAATTGTCCAAAAAGCGCCGCCCATACCGTTTGGTACGGGCGGCGCTGCCTTTTCACTTCTGTACCGCGGGCTGCTGCTGGGTGATGCAGTGGATATTGCCGCCGCCGAAGGCGACCTCCTTCGTCTGGACCGGAACGATCTTGCGGTCAGGGAACATCTTCTGCGCCTGCTCGACGGCAAGCGCGTCGTTTTCGTCGCCGTACTGCGGCAGAATGACCGCGCCGTTGACGATCAAAAAGTTCATATACGACGCGATGCTCACCTCGCCATCCTCGCGCGGGATGGTGCCCTCCACGGCGTCGATGGTGTCCGCTCCCTCCAGAAGGCACGGCTTTTTCGTCAGGCACAGCTTGTGGACCTTCAGCTTGCGGCCCTTGGCGTCCGTCGCTTCGCTCAAAAAGCGGTACGCCGCCTGCGCCTGCTCGTAGAACGGATGGTCTTTATCCTCCGTCCAGATGCACGCGACCTCGCCCGGGGCGACAAAGCACGCCACATCGTCGATGTGCCCGTTCGTCTCGTCTGGGTCGATACCGTCTTTGATCCACAGCACCTTCTCGCAGCCGAGGTATTCGCACAGCATTTTTTCGATCTCTTCCTTGCTTTTATCCGGGTTGCGCCCCTCGGAGAGCAGGCACATCTCCGTCGTCAGCACCGTGCCCTCGCCGTCAACGTGGATGGAGCCCCCCTCGAGCACAAAGCCCTCCGTGCGGTAGCTGTCCACGTCCGCGATCTCGCAGATCTTGCGCGCGATCTGGTCGTCCTTGTCCCAGGGGAAGTATAGCCCGTCGACGAGTCCGCCCCAGGCGTTGAACTCCCAGTCCACTGCGCGAAGGCCGCCCTTGTCGTTCACAACGAACGTCGGGCCGCAGTCGCGCACCCACGCGTCGTCGCTCTCGAGCTCCACGACGCGGATCTCTTCGGGCAGCTTTGCCCTTGCGTTCTGATACTGTCGCACGGATGCGCCAACCGTGACCTTTTCAAATTTTGCGATGGCCTTGGCAACATCCGCAAAGGCCTTCTGCGCGGGCTTGCCGCCGTTGCGCCAGTTGTCGTTCCGCTCGGGCCAGAGCATCCACACGCCCTGCTGGGGTTCAAACTCGGCAGGCATCCGGTACCCGTCCTGCTTCAGCGTTGTTCCGATAATTCTTTTTGCCATACTGTGTCTCCTTATGATGAAACTGTTTTCAGCCGCGCGTCTTTTTCCCGCGCAGCGCGATCAGCGCCTCGCCGATCGCCACGCTGACGATCGAGCCAACCGTGATCGGCAGAAATGCCGCCAGCGTCTCCTGATCAAACGAAAGCGGGATCGCCGTGAAGATGATGGAAATAATAATGAGTGCCATCGGCACATAGGCGATCCATTTGAGCGCCGTCTCAGACCCCGGCACACGGAACGGGCGCGGCGTTTTCGCGTCCTCGCGCCGCAGCTTCAAAAACGCCGGGAACACGGGAAGATAGCTCAAAAGCAGCATCACAAGATTCAGCGCGAAAAAGCTCCAGAAAAGCGACGAATCCGGCGAGACCATCTCAATGAGCACACCCAGAATGCACACCGCGCTCGCCACCACGCCGGACGTGACCGCCGCGCCGACGGGCATGTCGTTCTTTGCCCAGCGCTTGGCGAACACCCGCGGCATGTCGTTGTGGTCCGCCGCCAGCGCCGCCGTCGAATTGACGCCCATCGACCACGAGATCATATTGCCGAACAGCGTCACGAGGAACAAAAGCGCCACCACACTCACAAGTACGCCGCCATTGCCGCCCAGGATGAGCGACACCGCGTCGATGAGTCCCGAATCCACGCTGATCTCATGCACATCCACCGCCGCGCCGATGCCGAACGCCGAAAAAAGGTAGATGGCCGCGATCACGATGCCGCCGGTCACGATGGACTGCGGGATCTGCTTTTTCGGGTCGCTCATGTTGTCCGCATAGGTGCAGACGACCTCAAAGCCGAGAAAATTGAAGATAATAACGGAAATATAGGAAAGGCTGTTCAGGTCGAACGACGGCAGGAACGTCCGTGCCGACATATCGTTGACAAATCCGTATCGGCTAATATACCACACGCCGAGCCCGCCGACCAGCAGCGCCAGCACGATCTTGATGACAGCGCTCACGTTCAGGATAATGATGCTGTCGCACACGGGATAGCACGCGATGAGCGTGACGATCCAGATGAACAGCAGCTCCACGGCGAGCGAGCCGGGCGTTCCAAGGCTCCGCCCTGTGATAAACGTGATGAGCTCAGGGCACATCACCGCGAGCGATGCCATCCACAGCGGAAAGTTGATCCAGTAATACCACGAGGCGCGCGCCGCCCACCTGCCGTTCGGATATGCCGCGTGGACCCAGTCATACAGTCCCCCATCACCCGCGTAGGCCGTGCCGAGCTCCGCGGCGATGAGGCCGTAGGGCAGCAGAAACGCCAATATCATAAAGAGCCACCAGAAATACTGGCTGTTGCCGATCGACGCGACCGGCGCCGCCGCCTCTGCGACGAACACCACGCAGATGACCGATAAAATGACATCCGCGAGCCGGAATTTTTTCTTCTCCATCGCGCACGCTCAGCTCTCTTTGACCTTCGATACCCCGCAGTAGGCCTCCGTGCAGCCGAGCTTGTCGCACAGCACCCGGTCAAGCTCCTCCTTCGCCGCGGCGATCTGAAGACCGCTCGGCTCATGCCGGCAGCGTGTGAAGTAGACGAGAAGTCCGCGCATGGCCGTCAGGCGGTTGCCCGCCTCCTCCCAGCAGAGGGACGCGTCGCTGTCGGCGACCTCATCGGTCACGTCCTCGCCGCGCGTCGCGGGCAGGCAGTGCATGAACTTGCAGCCGAGGTTCCCGAGCTGCATCAGCTCGCGATTGACCTGATAGTCATGGAAGACGCGCACGCGCTCCTCCTTCGGCATCTCGTTTTCGTAGAGGCCGTACCACACGTCCGTGTAGATGAAGTCCGCGCCTCGCACGCTCTCGCGGTCATCGGTGACAAGATAGCTGCCGCCGGAGAGCGCGCAGTTCTTCTTCATGATCTCCTTGTGCTGTTCATTCAATTGGTGCCCCTGCGGGCCGTACTGGACAAAGTGCATCCCGAGCTTTGTTGTGATAAAGCCGAGCGAGGCGCACACCTGCGTCGCGTCGCCCACGAAAACGACCTTGCAGTCCTCCAGCCGCTTTCCCTGCGGCAGATGCTCCATGATCGTGCAGAGGTCGCCGATCTCCTGCGTGGGGTGGTTGTAGTCCGACATACCGTTGATCACGGGGATGGTGCAGCTCTTCGCCAGCTCTTCAATGGTCCTGTGCTCGATGACGCGCGCCATCACGACGTCCACGAGCTTTGAGAGCACCTTGCCCGTGTCGCCGATGGTCTCGTGCCCGCCGAGCTGGATCATGCCGGGCCCTAAATACTGCGCGTGGCCTCCCATCTGGCTCATCGCGGTCTCGAATGAGACGCGCGTGCGCGTCGATGACTGCTGGAAGATCATGCCGAGCGTCATATTGCGCATCAGCGGCGGATAATAGCCCGCCTTGATTGCCTTTTTGATGGCGAGCGACAGCTCAATGATATCGAGCAGCTCCTGCTTGGTGAATTCGTTGGTGTCGATAAAATCCTTTTTCATATCATTCCTCCGAAAAACAGTTCCTCTGTTCCGCCGCAGCGATCACGGCGGACGATGCGCTTATTGTCTGCGAAATTTTCCAGTTTATCCATGCGCGCGATTTTACACGGATTTTACAATTCTCTGCTTTTCGATTTGACAAATCTCCTATATCGTGTAATATGGTTAAGAATGAATATGAGAAAAAGGAAATGAAAAGGATATGGATATCTTCGACGTACTGACGATGATCGGCGGCTTATCGCTCTTCCTCTTCGGCATGAATCTCATGGGACAGGCGCTCGAGCGCCGCGCGGGAAACAAGCTCCGCTCCCTGCTCGACAAAATGACGAGCAGCGTCTTCGCCGGCTTCCTCACCGGCCTTTGCATCACCGCCATCATCCAAAGCTCCTCCGCCACGACCGTTATGGTGGTCGGCTTTGTCAACTCCGGTCTCATGACCCTGCGTCAGGCCATCAACGTCATCATGGGCGCCAACGTCGGCACGACCGTCACCGCCTGGCTTCTGAGTCTCAGCGGCATCGACTCGGGCAACGTCTGGGTGCGGCTGCTGAAGCCGAGCTCCTTTACGCCCGTTCTTGCGCTCATCGGCATCATCTACTATATGTTCTGCAAGGACACCAAGAAAAAGGACACCGGCATGATCCTGCTCGGCTTTGCAACGCTCATGTTCGGCATGGAGACGATGAGCGGCGCCGTTGCGGGACTCAAGGACGTCCCCGCCTTCACCGATCTTTTTGTCGCGTTTAAGAATCCCATCCTCGGCGTGCTCGCCGGCGCGCTGCTCACGGCTATCATCCAGTCGAGCTCGGCGTCCGTCGGCATTCTGCAGGCGCTCGCCGTCACGGGCTCTGTAAGCTACGCCGCCGCCATCCCCATCATTATGGGCCAGAACATCGGCACGACCGTCACGGCCATGATCTCCTCCATCGGCACGAACAAAAATGCCCGCCGCGCCGCCGTCGTGCACCTTCTCTTCAATGTCATCGGCGTCGTGGTCCTGCTCACGGTCTTCTGCATCGTGCGCGCCGCGCTTGCGCCCGCGCTGCTGAACGAGCCCGCTTCCATGGCCGGCATCGCCGTGGCGCACTCCGTTTTCAACATTCTCTGCACCGCCATGCTCCTGCCCGCGGGCGGGCTGCTTGAACGGCTCGCCAAGCGCATCGTCCCAGACGATGCGCAGGCTCAGGGCGATAAGACCGTCGAGCTCGACGAACGTCTGCTCGCAACGCCGTCGCTCGCGCTCAGCCGCAGCCGTGCCGTCGCAAGCGAGATGGCCGAATGCGCCGTCCGCTCGCTCAGCAATGCCCTCACCTCGCTCATGAGCAGCACGCCCGAGCTCGCCCAGAGCATCCGCGACGACGAAGAGCGCTGCGACCACTACGAGGATATCCTCGGCACCTATCTTGTCAAGCTCAGCGCGCAGAAGATGGGCCGCTCCGAGAGCGAGGAGGCCACCGAGCTCTTAAAGACCATCGGCGACTTTGAGCGCATCTCCGACCACGCGGTCAACATTCTCTCCTCCGCCGAGGAGATGGCGCAGAAGGGGCTCAGCTTCTCCGGCAGCGCGCTCAACGAGCTCGCCACCGTCACCTCCGCCATCCGCGAGATCCTCTCCCTCGCGCTCAAGGCCTTTGAGCAGCGCGACGTCTCCGTCGCCTCCCAGGTCGAGCCGCTTGAGCAGGTCATCGACACGCTCAAAGAGCAGATGCGCACGCGCCATATCCTGCGGATGCAGCAGGGCCAGTGCAGCATCGAGGCAGGCTTTGTCCTCTCCGACCTTCTGACGGATCTCGAGCGCACCTCCGACCACTGCTCCAACATCGCCGGCTGCGTCATCGACGCGAGCCAGCACAACCTCAACCTGCATGAAACGCTGCGCGAGGCAAAGTCCGCAAACAGCAGCTTCCAGAGCACCTTCCACCACTATGCGGAAAAATATCAGCTTCCCCGTCCCGCCTCCGGGCAGACGCTGTGATTTTCCCTTGTCAAGGCGTCCATTCTCTGCTATACTATATAGCCGAAAATGAACGAGCGGTGCTTCTGCATCGTCGAAGAAAGGAAGATATCGTATGGATCCCATTTACGAGATCGAATTGCAGGACTGCCCCTATTGCCGCGGCACCGGCACGGTAGAGGATGAGCAGGGCTGGTGCGTTTACGTCACCTGTCTCGACTGCGGCGCGCAGACCGCGCACGCAAGCTATGAAACGCCCGAGGAGCGCCTGGCCGCCGCGCAGCAGGTCGCGCACCTGTGGAACATCGGCAAGGTGTTAAACCCCGGCGTGGGCGACTGACCGGCACAGGCATGATAAAAGCGGAAGAAGGGCTATGCTCTTCTTCCGCTTTTCAGCGTGTCAAAGCGCTTTGACACGCCCTTTTCTCTCATGGAAAGCCGCTTTGCTCGACAAATCGGCCCGTTTCGGCTATCCTTGCAGCAGCTCGAACGAAGCATACAGGAGGAACCCATGGAACTCGGCAATCAGATCAAATCCCATCGCGCCGCCCTCTCCCTTTCGCAGGAGGAGCTGGCGGAAAAGGTCTACGTCACACGCCAGACCGTTTCCAACTGGGAAAACAACAAAAGCTATCCCGATATCCACAGCCTGCTCCTGCTCAGCTCCCTCTTTCATGTTTCGCTCGACCAACTCATCAAAGGAGATTTGGAAACCATGAAACAGGAAGTCAACGCCGCCGACGTCAAAGCCATGAACCGCGACGCCGTCATCTACACCGTCTTGCTCGCCGCTACGATCATTCTGCCCGTGCCGCTCCTCAAGCTTCTCGATTGGTACGGGCTCATTCCGGAGCTTTTGATCTGGAGCGTCGCGATGTACTTTGCCCTCCGGCTTGAGCGCATCAAAAAAGCGAACAACGTCCAGTCCTACAAGGAGATTTTGGCCTTCAGCGAGGGAAAAAAGCTCGACGAGATCGAGCAGAGGGTCGAAGCAGGCAAGCGGCCCTATCAGAAGATCCTGCTCGCCCTGCTTACCGCCGGCATCACGCTGCTTATCGCTGCGCTGCTCGGCTGGCTGCTGTAAGCAAAAATCACAAAACCCGCCCGACGCGAAAAGCGTCCGGGCGGGTTTCCTGTTTGGAAGCAGGTCACATATTGAAGCGTCTGCGCGCTTCCTCCCTGAGCGAGGGCACGCGGCGCACGATGCGCAGTGGAATGATGAGGCCGATGCAGATGACGGCGACCACGAGCGACCACGACGGCTGCCATGCCTGAAGGAAATAGCGGTCCATGCAGTACTCCACGCCGAGGGCGAGCAGCCCCACCGCGCCGATGCACATGGCAAGGGAGGACAGGCGCGACCTTCTGCCGTCGCGCAGCAGAAAGCTCAGCAGGAATACCACGATGCAGGCCCAGGCAAGCATTGGCAGCACGAGCCCGCGAAACCACTGTCCCCCGTGCAGCGCCACGGAGATGATCCACAAGTAAACGCCGATGGCGGCAACATCCGCCGTCAGCCGAAAGAAAATCGGGATGCCGCGCGCGAGCATCGGCAGCGCAAACCACACCCACAGCATCACCGCCGCACCCGCAACGTAGAGCGCCCAGGGGTGCTCCGTCGGCAAGATCAAATTCAGCACCACGCAGCAGAGCGAAACGGACGCCAGCATCGCCGTGAGCAGCGCGGCGGCCGCCCTGCGCGAAGCGGGCGGGACCTCGGCAGGCTTGCTCGGGAAATAGCGCGGCGCGTCGGGATCGGGCTTCCAGGCGGGCGTTCCGCAGAGCGGGCAGCGCTCCGCGCCCTTATCCAGCTCTACGCCGCAGTTGACACAGTATGACATCAAATTCCTTCTTTCTTCGCCCTTCAGCGGTTGCTCTCCACGCGCACGGGGATGCCCGCGCGCACAAGAAAGCGGAAAAAGTCGCGCTCGGTGTCCGTCTCCACCTGCGTGCCGGCAAAGGTGATCTCCATCGTGTCGCCATAGCTGATGGACGCGCAGTGGCAGCGCGGCACCGTCGCCTGTCCGAGGATGACCTCCGCCCCGCGGATGTGCTCCGCCATTTCGGGCGGCACGGTGAACGCGCCGGGGTTGGTATAGGTGCAGGAATAGGGCCGCACACCGTGCAGGCGGTAGTTGAGCGCCATGACGGGATTTTTGAGCACGACCGGCACGAGCCGCAGGGCAAAATTCTTTGTAAAGCGGACATTGCCCGTGAACGCGGCCTGCAATTCCTGCCGGTTGATATGCAGCTTCATAAAGTGCCGCACCTGCGAGATGATCTCGGGGAACGTATAGTCCCCAAGCGCGGGGTCGATATACGGCCGCACCGTGGTGATGAAGTTGCGCAGCGTCTCGCTCGGAAACCAGCCGCGCAGGTTGATGGGAATGGCCAGCGCCACGGGGCGCAGGCGGTACGGCTTTTCGCGCTTCTGCTTTTCCAGAATGACGTAAATGAGCACGGCGGAGAGGTACTCGGTGATCGACGCGCCGTATTTTTTCGATTCCTCGCGCAGCTTCGAGAGCGGCACGAAGCCCATCGTCACATGGAAGGTGTAGAACGGCTCGGGGGTCCCGGTATTCTGATAGGCCTTGGGCTGGCGGTGCAGACCGAGGGCGTACTTTCCCGCATAGCGGGCGTAGGCGTCCTCCAGCTCCTCCTCGCGCGGCGGCTCATCCAGATCGAGCACACCGTTCCCCGCAGGGATATCAACGCCGGTCTGGCGCAGGTATTCGGCCAGCAGCGTGCGGAAAAAGACGATGGCCCCGCCGCCGTCGGAGAGCGCGTGGAAGACCTCGATGGAAATACGGTTCCGGTAATAGTAAAACCGCACGAGCCAGCCGTTGTCCTCCCTGAAGCGGACGGGCTGGCAGGGATCGGACACGTCCTCCTTCAAAAACGGACCCGGCGCGCTGTTCGGCTCTAAATAGTACCAGAACGCGCCCTTGCGGATGCGCACGGCAAAGCTCGGAAAACGCGGCATACAGCGGTCAATGGCACGCTGGAGCGCCGCGGGGTCAACGTCTTTTTCCATCAGCGTGGAGAAGCGGTAGATGGCCGAGTACTCCTCCTTTTGCAGCGCGGAATACAAAATGCCCGCATTGTCGAGCCGGTACCACCGGCTGTTTGGCTTGGCCATCGTTTTCCCCCTCCCTTGTGCCGGAATGTTCAAGACTGTATTGTAGCACAAAGCAGCCTGCACGACAAGAAAGATCACGGTTTTCCTTTTCTTTTTCACGGAAATATGATACGCTGGTAAAAATTTTGGAAATGATACACGACAGGAGACGCCTATGGAACCCAAGCTGCACATCATCCGCAAGAAAAAGAGCGAGGCCGAGCGCGCGCACCTTGACCCGCTGATGCGCGCGCTCAAGGCGCTGCACAGTGCCGGTGCGCCCGAGGCCATGACCGCCGACGAGCTCGAGCGCCAGCGCCGCAGCCAGGACGTGCTCGGCAAGCTGACCGCGCCGATGGCGGGCATGGAGTACGAGGAATTTTCCCTCTCCGGCATGAGCGCGGCGTGGACGCGACTCAAGGCCCCCCACGGCAGCCGCCACGCGATCCTCTACTGTCACGGCGGCGGCTACACGAGCGGCAACCTCGGCTATTCGCGTGTGCTGTCGTCCAAGCTTGCGCACGCGACGGGCTACGACGTGCTGAGCTTTGAATATCGCCTCGCACCCGAGTTCCCCTACCCCGCCGCCGTCGAGGACGCGCTGCGCGCGTGGGATTACCTGATGCTCCAGGGCTACGGCGCGCGTGACATTGTCCTCGCGGGCGACAGCGCGGGCGGCAACCTCGCGCTCGTGCTCTGCAACCGCCTAAAGGCGGCGGGCCGCAGGCTCCCCGGCGCGCTCATCCTGATGTCCCCGTGGACGGACATGACCATGTCCGGCAGATCCTACGCCGAGCGCGCGGAGATCGACCCAATGCTCACGCCCGAGTACATCGAGGCCGTGCGCCTTGCCTACGCCGCGGGGCGGGACTATCATTCCGGCGACTTGTCTCCCCTGTTCGCCGACTTTGCCGGCTTCCCGCCGACGCTCATCCAGGTCGGCGACCACGAGATCCTGTATTCGGATTCCGAAGCGCTCTATCAGGCGATGAAGCGGGCAAACGTCCCCTGCCGCCTGCAGGTCAGCGAGGGGATGTGGCACGTGTTCCAGATGTTCCCGATCAAAAAGGCTTCGATCGCGATAGAGAATATCGCACGGTTTTTATTAGAGCAATAGCGGCTGTATTCCCGCACCGTGCGGGGAGACGTAAAACAAAGGGGCTATTCTCTTTCGCAAAAGAGAATAGCCCCTTTGAAACCCCAAGAGAAAGGCTTACATTGGCAGCCCTACCTCGAACAACTCTTATGCCTGCGGATTGCACTGCGGTGTACATGGCTTCGCCATGAATCTTCTGCAAGTCGTAACTGCTCGCAACCGCGCCTTACTCCGTGAGGCGCGAGTGACGGAAAATCGGCGGCAGACTGCGTGCGTGCGCGGCATTGCTGCGCTCGCCGCGCTTTTGGGATATGAAAAAACGACCGCGTCAGCGGTCGTTTTCTTCTTTGATCTCGCCTTGTTCTGCTTCAATATCGTTGATATGCTTGAGCAGTACATACTCGATATAATTTGTCATGGAACGATGCTCCCTTGTAGCAAGCACGCCGATTTTGTCGAATACTTCGTCGGATAAGCGAAGCGTAAATACCCGTTTGTTCGTTGCCATACATAGCCTCCCGCCGTTTCTTTAGGTTATTGTATGGTTTTTCTTCTTGAAAGTATGCAGTCTGTTGACTTCTAAGTGATATCACTTTACAATAAAAGAACATTAAAAGAAAGGTGAGAGTGATATGGCTGATTATAACAAAATGTACTTACTGCTGTTTAATGCAATCACGGATGCGCTGGAAAAAATCGAAGGGCAAAATTATGGCGATGCAAAAGACCTGCTCATCGCTGCCCAGCAAAAAGCGGAGGATATCTATATCACTGCAGAGGACTGAACAAGGAGCAGCCCTGAGCGCGGCGAGCGAAGCAATGCCGCGCCGTCAGAAGTGCGGGGTGGATAATCCAAAAAGGAGGGGCAAGGCCCCTCCCTTTTGGTCGTTAGGGGTGCAGGGGCGAAGTCGAAACGCCCCTGCCGTTCTCTTGGGGGATCTAAAGGGGGCGTTCTCTCACGTGAGAGAACGCCCCCTTTGCCCCGTGCAGCGCCAAAGGCGCTGCTTCTCCCCCGTCCGGTGGGCAAAATAAAAAAAGCAGCTTTTTTTGAAAAACCCACTTGACAAGTGGATTCCGCGTGCTATAATGCAACCAACAAGTGAAGAGCTTCAAACCTATGACGGAGAGAAGTAACCGATGCGGATCAGCACAAAGAGAGTCCCGGGTGGTGTGATCGGGGCGGCAGACGGTCGGTGAATGGACTTCGGAGGGCGGATCGAACGGCAAATGCCAAGTAGAGACCGACGGGAATCCCACCCGTTATCCATCGGGGCGCGTATGATGGTGCGCGTAAGCGAGCGGGCGTTTTACAAAACGTCAATTTGGGTGGTATCGCAGAAGTTTGATGACTTTTGTCCCATGTGTATGGGATGAAGGTCTTTTTTCTTTATATTCCTCCTGTTCCGGCAAACCAGGACCTCATCTGCCACCCGAAATCAAATAAATTTGGAGGAAAACAAAAATGAAAAACAACATGGTGAAAAAGCTTCTGACCCTGGCCCTCGCCGGTGCGATGACCCTGTCTCTCGCCGCGTGCGGCAGCAAGAGCGACGACAGCAGCAACGACGCCCAGCAGGGCGGCGACGAAAGCGGCAAGACCTATAAGGTTGCCATCATCAAGCAGCTTGACCACGCTTCCCTCGATGAGATTGCGAACGCCGTGGCTGCCGAGCTTGACAAGATCGCCGCCGACAACGGCGTGACCATCGAATATGACATCACCTCCGGCCAGAACGACCAGACCATCTTAAAGCAGCTCTCCGATCAGGCGATCGCCGATCAGGTCGACGCCATCATCCCCATCGCCACCACCGCCGCGCAGATCTCCGCCCTCTCCGCCGAGGATACCAAGACCCCCGTGGTCTACGCCGCCGTTTCCGATCCCGAGGCCGCAAGCCTGACGGGTATCGACTATGTCACCGGCACGAGCGACGCGCTGAACACCGACTTCATCATGGACATGATGCTCGCCCAGAATCCGGACGTCGCCAAGGTCGGCCTGCTCTACTCCCTGTCTGAGCCCAACTCCACCAAGCCCATCGCCGACGCGAAGGCCTACCTCGACGCCAAGGGCATTGAGTACGTTGAGCAGACCGCGAACACCAACGACGAGGTCGTCGCCGCCGCTTCCGCGCTGATCGCCGACGGTGTGGACGCCGTCTTCACCCCGACCGACAATGTCATCATGGCCGCCGAGCTCGCCATCTACGAAGATCTTGCCAAGGCCGGCATCCCCCACTACACCGGCGCCGACTCCTTCGTCCGCAACGGCGCTTACGCCACCTGCGGCGTGAACTACACCGACCTCGGCGCCAAGACCGCCGACCTTGCCTACTCCGCCATCACCGACGGCATGGACAGCATGGAGGACTACTACCTGATGGACGGCGGCATCATCACCGTCAACACCGACACTGCCGCCGCGATGAGCCTTGACTACTCCTGCTTCAACGACATGGGCACCGTTGTCGAGGTCACGACCACCAAGGACTGATCCTCATTTCCAAGAATGTACTGCCGTCCCCCGGCTTTTCGCCGGGGGCATCGGCCTGAAAGGAGACTTCCCCCATGCTCATCATCACGCAGACCGCCCTTGAGCTGGGCTTCCTCTACGCCCTGGTCGCGATGGCGCTGTTTTTAAGCTACCGCATCCTCGACATCGCCGATCTGACAACTGACGGCTGCTTCGTCCTCGGCGCGGCCGTGTCCGTCACCGTGACGGCTGCGGGACACCCCATCCTCGGCGTGTTCGCCGCGATGCTCGCAGGCGCGTGCGCGGGCTTTGTCACCGCCTTTTTGCAGACGAAGCTCGGCGTGCCGTCGATCCTCGCCGGTATCGTCACGAACACCGGCCTTTACACCGTCAACCTGATGGCGATGGGCTGGAAGTCGAACCAGAGTCTGCTCGGCGGCAAGACCATCTTCACGATGCTGCGCGAGGCCGGCATCGGCGGCGACTGGTACGAGCTGCTGCTCGCGGCCTTTGTCACGCTTCTATCCGGTCTTCTGCTGGTGCTCTTTCTCGGCACGCGCATGGGCCTTTCGATCCGCGCGACGGGCGATAACCCCGACATGGTGCGCGCCTCGTCCCTGAATCCCTCGTTCACCGTTACGGTAGGCCTGTGCCTTGCCAACGTGCTCACGGCGCTCTCCGGCGCGATCGTCGGCCAGTATCAGAAGACCGTGGACATCAACTCCGGCACGGGCATCGTCGTCATCGGCCTCGCCTGCCTCATCATCGGCGAAACGCTGCTCGGGCGCAGGAGCGTCAAAAAGGGCGTCATCGCCGCCATCCTCGGCTCCATCGTCTACCGCTTCATCTACGCCATCGTGTTCTACACCAAGATTGTTCCCGTCGAGTGCCTGAAGCTCCTGACGGCCATCATCGTGGCGCTGGCCATCGCCGCACCGAGCATCCGGAAGTGGGCGGCGTTCCAGAAGCGCAAGATGGCGGCCAAGCGGAAAGGAGGCGTGTAAGATGCTGGATATCGTGAACATTTCCAAGACCTTCAACCCCGGCACCGTGAACGAAAAGAAGGCGCTCAGCGGTCTTTCCCTTCATCTGGACGAAGGCGACTTCGTCACCATCGTTGGCTCGAACGGCGCGGGCAAGTCGACGCTCTTCAACGCCATCGC
>URQY01000024.1 GCA_900550165.1 uncultured Eubacteriales bacterium | reverse complement strand
GAGCCGCAAGGACCAGAGCAAGAGCCTTTTCGGTCCCGGCGTGCTCGATGTGTGTGCCAAGGCGGACGTCGTATTTCTGGCGCTGCACGGCACCTGCGGCGAGGATGGCCGCGTGCAGGCGGCGTTCGACCTGCTCGGCATCCCGTACACGGGTGCGGGCTACTTATCGAGCGCCATTGCGATGGATAAGGACCTGACGAAGCGTCTTGTGTCGGAATATGTCATCACGCCGCAGTGGCGCACCGTGCGCTACACGGAAGGAGACATCGCGCGCCTTGTGTCGGAAACGAAGCTCCCTTGCGTCGTCAAGCCGGTCGCCAACGGCTCGTCTGTCGGCGTCTCCATCGCGCATACGGGCGCGGAGCTGAAGACGGCGCTCGAAGTGTGCCTGCAATTCGGCGCGCAGGTCGTGCTCGAACAGTACATCTCCGGCCGCGAGATCCAGGTTGGTATCATCGCGGGCAAGGCACTGCCCTCCATCGAAATTATCCCGAAGACGGGCTTTTATGACTACGCGAACAAGTATCAGGCCGGCGCGGCGGAGGAAATTTGCCCCTCTCCCATCCCCGAGGACTGGGAGATGCGCGTGCGCACCGCGACCGAGACGGTCTACCGCCTGATCGGCCTGAGCGTCTACTCCCGCGCGGACTTCATCGTCACGCCGGACGGTACGCCGTACTTCCTTGAGATCAACACGCTGCCCGGCATGACGAAGACGAGCCTTCTTCCGCAGGAGGCGGCGGCGGTCGGCATCGGCTACGAGGAACTGTGTGAAAAGATCGTCGAAGAGTCGCTGAAGCAGAAAAGAGGGCTGTAAATGGAGGCCATCACGGTAAAGGAGCTGCTCGCGGCGGTGCACGGTGAGCTCTTGCAGGGAGATGAGACAGCGCAAATCCTCGGCGTGAACACCGACAGCCGCACCGTCAAAGCGGGTGAAGTTTTCGTGCCGCTCGTCGGCGAGCGCTTCGACGGGCATGACTATATCGAAAAGGCGCTTTCCGCGGGCGCGGAGGGCTGCCTGTGCGCCCGCGTGCCGGAAACGCTGCTGCCCGGAAAGTTTTACATCAAGGTGCCTGACACGCTGCTTGCGCTCAAGGACTTGGCCGCGTGGTACCGTGCGCAGTTTTCTATCCCCTTTGTGCAGGTGACGGGCAGCGTCGGCAAGACGACAACAAAGGAAATGATCGCCTCGGTACTGGGCGTGAAGTTCCATACGCTCAAGACAGCGGCCAACTATAATAACGAGATCGGCACGCCGCAGACGTTGCTGGGCCTCTCCCGCGCGCATCAGGCGGCGGTGATCGAGACGGGCATGGACCGCGCGGGGCAGATCCGGTATCTTGGCGAGATGGTGAAGCCCGATATCGCCGTCATCACGAACGTCGGCGACATGCACATTGAATACCTCGGATCGCGCGAGAACATTCTGAAGGCCAAGTGCGAGATCTTTGAAAACCTCAAAAAAGACGGCCTCGCCGTCTTAAACGGCGACGACGAGCTTTTGAACACCGTCTCTCTGCCGCAGAAAACGTTGCGCTGCGGCCTGTCCGAGCACTGCGATGTCCGCGTCAGCGAGGTCGAAGACCTTGGCATCGACGGCATTCGCTGCGTCGTGACGACGGCAAAGGAGCGTTACGCGCTCTCCATCCCCGTGCCGGGAAAGCACATGGTCTACTCCGCGGCGATGGCCGCGGCCATCGGTGAGTACCTTGGCGAGACCAAAGAGGAGATCGAGCGCGGTGCTGCGGCTTATGAGCCCGCGGGCTCACGCATGCACGTCATCACGTTCTCTGAAAACCGCCGCCTGCTCGACGACTGCTACAACGCGGGTCCGCAGTCGATGGCGGCGTCGCTGCGCGTATTGGGCGCGAGCGGCGGCAAAAAGGCCGCCGTCATCGGCGATATGGCAGAGCTCGGAGAGCTCACCGAGCGTGCGCATAAGGAAATCGGAGAACTCACCAAAGAGCTCGGCATCGACACTGTCATCGCAATCGGTGCACGGGCAAAATACTTTACAGAAGGGAACCCCTCTGCGCAGTGGTTCGGGAGCGTGGACGAGGCGATGGGCGCCGTCAAGGCGGCGTTCACGGCGGAGACGGCGATGCTCGTCAAGGCCTCGCACTCCATGCACTTTGAGAAGATCGTAGAGGAACTGACCAAAGCATGATCGACATCAGTGTTACGGGACTCATCAAGTCCTTTGACCTCGAAAAGAAAATACTGGACGGTATCACCTTTCAGATCGACACGGGCGAGCGCGTGGGTCTTCTCGGCAAAAACGGCGCGGGCAAGACGACGCTCTTCCGCATCCTGACGGGCGAGCTCGACTACGACGCGGGCGAGGTGAGCATCGCCTCGGGTCGCAGGCTCGGTCTCATCTCACAGATCCCCGTGTATCCCGAGGGCTACACGGTCGAAGACGTGCTCAAGAGTGCGTTTTCGCGCATGCAGAGGATGGAGGACGAGATGAACTCCCTCTCCCAGCAGATGGCAAGCGGCGACGAGAGCGAAGAGACGCTGCGCCGCTACGGCGAGCTTTCGGCCAAGTTCGAGGGTCTCGGCGGCTACGACACCGAGACGCCCATCAACAAGGTTGCCAACGGCCTTTCCATCCCGCCGGAGATGCGCGAGCGCCTGTTTGACACGCTCTCGGGCGGCGAAAAGACGCGCGTGAACCTCGGCCGCCTCATTTTGGAGGATACGGATATTTTACTTCTCGACGAGCCGACGAACCATTTGGACCTGCACGCCATCGAATGGCTGGAGCAGTATCTCTCGACGTTCAAGGGTACGGTCGTCGCCATCTCGCATGACCGCTACTTTTTGGACCGTACCATCACGCGCGTCATTGAGGTGCTCGACGGCAAGGCGGAGTTTTACAGCGGCAACTACAGCTTCTACGCGGTGGAAAAAGAGCGCCGCTATTTGGAAAAGATGCGCCAATACGAAAAGGAGCAGGCCAAGATCGCTCAGCTCGAAAAGAGCGCCGAGCAGCTGCGCATGTTTGCCTTCAAGGGCATGGACAAGACGTACCGCCGCGCGCTGTCGATGGAAAAGCGCATCGAGCGTATGCGCACGACGGACAAGCCGACGAAGGAACGGGCACTGAGCGCGCAGTTCAAGTCGCAGGAGTTCTACGGCGACGAGGTGTTCGCGCTCAAAAAGCTCAAAAAGAGCTTCGGCGACCGTGTGCTGTTCCACGACGTGGACTTGCAGGTGCGCGGCGGCGAGCGCATCGCGCTCATTGGCGACAACGGCACGGGCAAGTCGACGCTCATCAAGATGCTGATGGAAGAGGAATATCCCGACGAGGGCAAGATCAAGTTCGGCCCGTCGGTGCGCATCGCGTACCTGCCGCAGATCGTCGAATTCGACGTGCCGGAACGAAACTTGGTCGACACGATGCTCTACTCCAAGCGCAACATCACGCCGCAGAGCGCGCGCAACCGCCTGGCCGCGTTCCACTTTACGGGCGAGGACGTTTTTAAGAGCGTCAGCGTGCTCTCGGGCGGCGAGCTTTCGCGCCTCAAGCTCTGCATCCTGATGGATGAGGAAGTGAATCTGCTTATTCTCGACGAGCCGACGAACCACCTCGATATCGCGTCGCGCGAGTGGATCGAAGAGGCGGTGGAGAGCTACGACGGGACGCTCCTGTTCGTGAGCCACGACCGCTATTTCATCAACCGCTTTGCAACGCGTGTGTGGGAGCTTGAAAACGGCGTCATCACCGACTATCCGATGGGCTTTGCGCGCTACCGGCAGGTCAAGGCACTGGAGGCGCAGAACAAGATCGACCACGCGCCAAAGGCTGTAAAGGAAAAGACGATTACAGAAAAACCGAAGCCGAACCGCTCTGCCCAGCAGGCGCGGCGGCAGCTCACCATCTGTGAAAAGGAAATTTCCACGCAGGAGACCGCCATCGCCGAGATCGAGCAGCGCCTCGAAGAGGCGGGCGGCGACTACGAGCGCTACAGCGAAATTTATAAGGAGAAGGAAGCCGCCGAGCAGAAGCTCGGCGAGCTGATGGAAAAGTGGGAAACGCTCGCCGAGCAGGCGGGCGAATGAGGAACAGACCATGAAGAGACAAAAAAGACTGTGGACGGCGGCAGCAGCCTGTGCCGTGCTCGGCGCGGCGTGCCGGGCCGTCCCGGGTGTGCGCTTTGCAGGACTCCTGTTCTGGTGCCTGACGGCGCTTTTGATCGTCTTTGCGATGCTCGAGCAGTACAAAGAGCATGCATGGGCGAAGTGGGGAAAACGCGTTCTGCTCGCGCTCGTGTGCCTAGGCCTTGTCGCATTCGGGTATCTTGAATCGCTCGTTATTCGCGGCGTGCACACGGACGGGCGCGCGGAAGACGCGCATTGCGTGGTTATTTTGGGCGCGGGCGTGAACGGTACGACGCCGTCGCTGATGCTCTCGTCGCGGCTGCAGGCGGCGCTTGACTTCATCGCGGACAAGCCGGACATCCCCATCATCTGCTCAGGCGGTCAGGGGCCGGGGGAGGATATTTCCGAGGCCGACTGCATGGCCGACTGGCTCATCGCCCACGGCGTAGACGAAAGCCGCGTTTACCGCGAGGACAAGTCCACCAGCACGCAGGAAAACTTTGATTTCAGCTATGCGATCATGGCAGAAAACGGTCTTGATACAACAGGGACGTTTGCCTATGTGACAAATGACTATCATATTTACCGCGCCGGACGAATTGCCGGTGTGCCGTGGGCCTGCGGTGTGGCGGCGACGCTGCCGCGCAGCGCCTATTACGATGCCTTGCAGCTCAACTACTATGTGCGGGAGGCCTTTGCCACCGGTTGGCTCCTGCTGAGAGGAAACTGAGTATGAACGATAATATTTTATGCCTTTACTATTCCCGCACGGGAAACACGAAAAAAGCCATGCAGGAGATCGCTGAGGCGCTGGATTGCGAATGCCTGGAAATTCGAGACAAGGTCGACCGCAGCGGTACGCTGGGCTATCTTCGCTGCTGCTTCGACGCGATGCACAAGCGCACGAGCGCCGTTTCGCGCCCCAATTGCCGGAAGCCGCTGTCGGACTACAAGCTCGTCATCCTCGGCACACCCGTGTGGGCAGGCCGCTGCTCGAGCGTGATCCGCGGCTTTCTGAAGCGCCGCGGCTATGAGATAGAGAACGCCGCCTACGTCATCACGCACAAGAGCGAGCAGGACTATAAGGACGTCTTCCGCCAGATGGACCTCTATTTGCAGACGCCGCACGTGGCGGAGGTCTCGCTCTGCCCCGATTCCGCGGGCTATCACTTCTGGCGCGACCAGTTCATCAAGAACTGCGCAGACTATATGGCGGGGGAGAACGCATAATGTGGGAAAAGCTCAAACAGCTCGCGCGGCGCTATGACGAGATCGGGGAGCTGCTCGAGGTGCCGGAAATTTACGCCGACCCGAAAAAGCTGCGCGCGCTCACGCGCGAGCAGAAGGAGCTCGAGGCCGTGGTCGCGGCCTATCGCGCGTATCTGAAATGCGAGGACGATATCACGCAGGCGCTCGAGCTGACGGGAGACCCCGAGCTGCACGACATGGCGCAGGAGGAGATCAATACCGCCAAGGCGGAAAAGGAGCGGCTCTTTGACGAGCTGCGCATTCTGCTGCTGCCGCGCGACCCGAACGACGACAAGAACGTTATTGTCGAGATTCGCGGCGGCGTGGGCGGAGAGGAGAGCGCGCTGTTTGCCGCCGATCTCTACCGGATGTATGCGATGTACGCGGAAAAGCGCGGATACCGCGTGGAACTTTTGAACTACAACGACACGGAACTGGGCGGTGTAAAGGAAGCTGACTTTATCATCAGCGGCGACGGCGCGTACTCACGCTTCAAGTTTGAATCCGGTGTCCACCGCGTCCAGCGCGTGCCAGAGACCGAGTCCGGCGGGCGCGTGCACACATCGACCGCGACGGTCGCGGTGCTGCCCGAGATGGAGGAGGTCGACGTTGACCTTCGTCCCGAGGACATTGAGATGCAGGTCTACCGCGCGAGCGGCGCGGGCGGTCAGCACGTCAACAAGACGAGCTCCGCCGTGCGCCTTATCCATAAGCCGACGGGCATCGTCGTTTCGTGTCAGGAGGAGAGGTCCCAGCTCCAAAACCGCGCGAAGTGCATGGCGATGCTCGCAAGCAAGCTCTACGAAGCCGAGCGCGAGCGCGTGGAGGGCGCGATCACGAGCGAGCGCCGTGCGCAGGTGGGCAGCGGGATGCGCAACGAGCGCATCCGCACCTACAACTTTCCGCAAAACCGCGTGACGGACCACCGCCTGACGGGAGAAAATAAGAATTTCAACATCAGCGCCGTGATGAACGGCGACCTTGACCCGATCATCGACGCGCTGACGATGCAGGAGCAGGCGGAAAAGCTGCGTGAGAGCAGCGAAGCTTAAGAAAGAAGAGAGAGCATTGGAAACAAAATGGTTTGACCTCCGCACCGCGGAGGACGCGGAGCGCATCGCGCAGGCGGCGGATATCCTGCGCCGCGGGGGGCTTCTGGCCATCCCGACGGAGACGGTGTACGGTCTCGGTGCGAACGGCCTTGATGAAAATGCCGTGCTGCATATTTTCGAAGCCAAGGGCCGCCCGCAGGATAATCCCCTCATCCTGCACATTCCCGACGCAAGCTGGCTCGCGCGCTACTGTGAGGATGTGCCGGAGGCCGCCTACAAGCTGGCCGGGCGCTTCTGGCCCGGACCTTTGACGATGATCCTGAAGAAAAAGCCCTGTGTGCCGCTGCGCACGACCGGCGGGCTTGAAACCGTCGGGATGCGCTGCCCTGACCACGCGGTCACGCGCGCCATCATCGAAAAAGCCGGTGTGCCGGTCGCCGCGCCGAGCGCGAATACCTCCGGCCGCCCCAGCTGCACGACGGCGGAGCACGTGCGCGAGGATATGTGGGACAAGATCGACGGGATCGTCGATGGCGGCCCCTGTGAGGTAGGGGTCGAGTCGACGATCATCGACCTGACGGTCACGCCGCCGCAGCTGCTGCGCCCGGGCGGACTGCCGCTGGAGAGTCTTCAGGACGCGCTGGGCGAGGTGACGGTCGACAAGGCCGTGACGCAGAAAATGGGGGAGGGCGAAAAACCGCGTGCCCCCGGCATGAAATACCGCCACTATGCGCCCAAGGCCCCTGTCACGGTCGTGACCGGCGGAGCGAAGGCGAGCGCGCGCTATCTTTTGACGCACGCAGGGGAAAACGCGGGCATCATCTGCTTTGACGAGTTTGCGCGCCTGTTCGACGGACACATCGTCCATCCCCTTGGCGCGAGCGATGACAAGCGTGCGCAGGCACAGCACGTGTTCGATGCGCTGCGGACGTTCGACGAGACGAATGTGGGCGAGATCTGGGCGCAGTGCCCGGACAGTAAAGGCCTTGGCCTTGCCATTGGGAACCGGCTGAAAAAGGCTGCGGGCTTCCATGTGGAGAACGCCGACGACGGGAAGATCGTCATCGGCATCACCGGCGGCACGGGCGCGGGGAAGACGAGCCTTCTCCATGCCCTTGAGAGGGAGGGCGCCTGCATCCTCGACTGCGACAAAATCTACCATGAAATGCTCGAAAGCGACGAAAGTCTGCGCAAAGCGCTGCGCGCGGCCTTTGGCGGCACGATCTTCCGAGCGGACGGCACGGTGGATGTGCACGCGCTCGGCCTTATCGTTTTTCAGGATGCGGAAAAGCTTGCCTCGCTGGACGCCATCGTCCGCGCACACGTCCCGCGCGAGTGCGCTCGGCGCATGGCGGAAAGCAATGCAAAGCTCATCGGGCTTGACGCCATCAAGCTCATCGAGTGCGGCCTCGGCGCAATCTGCGACGCGACCGTCGCCGTGACCGCGCCCGAAGAGGTGCGCGTCAGGCGCATCATGGCGCGCGACGGCATCACGGAGGAGTATGCCCGCGCGCGCATCGCCGCACAGCAGGCGGCGGAATACTTCCGCGCGCAGTGCGGCTGCGAATTTGTGAACGATCTGCCCACCGCTGCAGAAGCGGCGGCCGCGGCAGCGGACTTTATCCATACGATCATCAAAAACTTCAAGGAGGAAACAAAACATGAGTGAAAAGAACAAGCTCGCTGAAAAACTGCTCTACACCCCCAAGAATGGCTATGACCGCCTGAGTGCAGAGGATGAGAAGGCGATGGAGGCCTACTGCGAGGACTATAAAAAGTTCCTCAACAACGGAAAGACCGAGCGCCTTTGCGTGGAGTACTGCATCGAGCTGGCGGAGAAGAGAGGCTTCAAGCCCTATGAAGCGGGCATGAAGCTTTCTGCTGGCGACAAGGTCTACTGCAACAACCGCGGCAAAGGCATCATGCTCGCCGTCATCGGCACGGAGGACCTGAGCCACGGCGCGAACATCGGCGCGGCGCTCACCGACGCCCCGCGCCTGGACTTAAAGCCCCGCCCGCTCTATGAAGAGGCGGAGATGGCCTACTTCAAGACCCACCACTACGGCGGCATCCGCAAGTATCAGTGGGTGACCATTCCCCTTGAGCTGCACGGTGTGGTCGTGCTGCGCGACGGATCGAAGGTCGATGTCCATATCGGCGGCAGGGAAGAGGACCCCCAGTTCATCATCAACGATCTTCTGCCGCACCTTGGCCGCGAGCAGGGCAAAAAGCCCCTGAACGAGGCCATCCCGAGCGAGAGCCTGAACGTGCTGCTCGGCGGCAGACCCTTTGCCGATGAGGACTGCTCCGACCGCTTCAAGCTCGGCGTTTTGCAGTATCTGAACGCGGAGTACGGCATCACGGAGGAGGACTTCATCTCCGCCGAGCTCGAGGTCGTGCCCGCCGGCAAAGCGCGCGACATCGGCTTTGACCGCAGCTTTATCGCATCCTACGGCCACGATGACCGCGTCTGCGCGTATGCAGAGCTTGCGGGCATCTTCGACGCGGTTTCTCCGAAAAAGACCGCCGTCTGCATCTTCGCCGACAAGGAGGAGATCGGCTCCGAGGGCGTTTCCGGTATGCTCTCCCAGGCGTTTGAGTGGTTCATGGGCGATATGTGCCGCACGCAGGGCGTGTCGCTTGCCGACTGCTTTGCCCATTCCTTCTGCCTGAGCGCGGATGTGACGGCGGCCTACGACCCGAACTTTGCCGACGTTTACGACAAGCGCAACTCGGCGTTTGTCAACTACGGCGTGGCGCTGTGCAAGTACACCGGCTCCGGCGGCAAGGGCGGCGCGTCCGACGCGAGCGCCGAGGTCGTCGGCAAGGTGCGCAAGCTGATGAACGACAACGGCGTCTTCTGGCAGATGGCCGAGATGGGCAAGACCGACGCCGGCGGCGGCGGCACGGTCGCGAAGTTCATGGCCCAGCGCAACATCGACACGCTCGATGCGGGCGTGCCCGTGTTGTCGATGCACGCGCCGTATGAAACGGTCGCCAAGCTCGACTGCTACATGACCTACAAGTGCATGAAGACCATCTTCGAGCAGGCGTAAGCAGGAATTTGGAAAATCAGCAGGGGACTCTCTCAGGCTTGAGAGAGTCCCCTGCATTTTCGTCTGCAAACTGAGCACCATTATCAACAAAGTGCAAATTTTCTGCGATTCTGCTTGCATAAGCGCAGGGAGCGTGATAAGCTATCCTACAATGATTTTGAAGGATCGGAAAGGGAAGAGAGTCATGCTCCAGTTATTCACCGATACGTCCGCGAACCTGCCGGTCGCGCTGACGAAAAAATACCACATCACCGTCGTGCCGTTTTCCTACACGGTGGACGGAAAGGCGACGGACTATCCCGATGATGCGGATTTTGACGGCGCGGCCTTCTACGGTGCGATGCGCGAGGGCGCGATCGTCAAAACGTCGATGGTCAGCCCCGCGCTGATCGAGGAATACTTTGAGCGCGCGCTTTCCGCGGGCGACGATGTGCTGTATGTCGGTATGTCCGGCGGCATCAGCGGCACGGCGCAGGCCGCGGTCATCGCCGCGGGCGAACTGACGGAGAAATACCCCGAGCGCAGGATCGTCACGATCGACACCTACGCCGCCTCCCTTGGCGAGGGTTTGCAGGTGCTGGAAGCCGCGCGCATGATCGAAGAAGGGAAGAGCCTCGACGAGATCGAAAAGCAGCTGCTCACGCGCAGACCCCATATGTGCCAGTTTTTCACCGTGGACGACCTTGCCTACCTGAAGCGCGGCGGACGCATCTCGGGCGCGACGGCGCTCATCGGCACGGTACTGAGTATCAAGCCGATCCTGCGCGGCGACGAGACGGGACACATCGTCTCCTGCGGCAAGGTGCGCGGCATGAAGCGCGCTTTGCAGGAGCTTGCGAATTATTACGATACCCGCGCGCTCGATAAGAGCGAGAGCATCGGCATTGCCCATGCGGATAACGAAGAGGGTGCGCGGGCGCTCCTTGCGCTGCTGCGGGAAAAGGGCTTCACCGGCGAGTGCCTGAACGTGGTCTATGAGCCCGTCACCGGCGCACACGTCGGCCCCGGAACGGTCGCACTCTTTTTCTACGGCACGGAAAAGTAAAGGAAGTCAAAGGAGAGCCAAAAATGGACGTATCACAGGCGATCAAAACAAGAAGAAGCATCCGAAAGTACAAGCAGCAGGCCGTCCCGCACGAGCTCATCGAGGAGATCGTCGCGGACGCGGCTTACGCCCCCTCGTGGAAGAACACGCAGATCGCGCGCTACCTTCTCGTGGAGGACCGCGCGGCGATCGACAAGATGGCGGAGGAAATGGTCCTCGACTTCAAGTTCAACGAAAAGACGCTCAAAAGCTGCGCTGCGCTCATGGTGCTCACTTACATCACGGGGCGTTCGGGCTTTGAGCGCGACGGCTCGTATGCAACGCCCAAGGAGGCGGGCTTTGAGATGTTCGACGCGGGCATCGCGGCGCAGACCTTCTGTCTGGCCGCGTGGGAGCGCGGCGTCGGCACGGTCATCACGGGCTATTTTGATGAAGAGAAGATCATCGAGCTTTTGAAGCTGCCGGAAGACCGGAAGATCGGCTGCGTCATCGGCCTCGGCTATCCTGACGAGGAGCCCGCCGTGCCGAAGCGCAAAAGCGTTTCCGACCTGCTGACATATCAATAAAGCATTGCCGAGCGCCCGAGGGAGATCTCCCTTGGGCGCTTTTTATGTCGAAAGGGCGGCGTTCCGATTTTTGCGGCTGCGGAGCAAAGAAAGGGAGTTGAATGAAAACGTATGCTTTTCGGCCTTTCTGCAAATCCTACCGGAAATGACTTTCGGGAGGACTTGCCATGAGAAGCGAAACGCAGCCGTCACAGGATAAAGAGAAAAATGAGCAGGAGCCGCTGCTGCCGCCTATTCAGCCCGTCATCGACTATGGCTCGGTCGTCATCAAAAACAACCGCGCGGCCATCCACTGCCTGACCATTGCCGGACAGATCGAGGGGCATATGCTGCTGCCGAACACGCAGAAGGCGACCAAATACGAGCACGTGCTGCCGCTTCTGGCGTACCTTGAAGAGAGCGACGAAATCGACGGCGTGCTGTTCCTGCTCAATACCGTCGGCGGCAACGTGGAGGCGGGGCTTGCCATCGCCGAGCTCATCTCGGGGATGAAAAAACCGACGGTCTCGCTCGTGCTCGGCGGGGGGCACTCCATCGGCGTGCCGCTCGCGGTCGCGCCGATGGTGACGATGATCGCGCCGTCGGCCTCGATGACCATCCATCCCGTGCGCACAAGCGGGACGATCATCGCCGCACCGCAGACGTACCAGTATTTCGAGCGCCTGCAGGAGCGCATCGTGCGCTTTGTGACAAAGCATTCCGGCATCAGCCGGGAGAGATTTCTGACGCTGATGATGGACACGCAGGACCTTGCCTCCGACGTCGGCAGCGTGCTCTACGGGGAAGAGGCGGTCGCCTGCGGACTCATCCGGCGCCTCGGCAGTCTGTCCGACGCGCTGGAGGCGCTGTATGCGCTCATCGACGAAAAAAAGAAAAGCAAGTGAGAAAAAGACGCCTTCGGGCGTCTTTTTACGCTTTGTTCATCGAATCCCCTTGAAAAAAGAGTGAAAAAATGATATATAGTAAAAGTCAAAATGTGTCATTATACCCTGATAGGGGATGATGCGCCTTTTTCAAGGAGGATATCGCCCGTGTACTTAAAGGCATTGGAGATCCAGGGCTTCAAGAGCTTTCCGGACAAGACGGTGCTCAACTTCGGTGAGGATATCACCGCCATCGTCGGCCCGAACGGAAGCGGAAAATCGAATATTTCGGACGCCATCCGCTGGGTCATGGGCGAGCAGTCGAGCAAGTCGCTGCGCGGTGCGAAGATGGAGGACGTTATCTTCGGCGGAACGGAAACGCGCAATCAGATGGGCTTTGCGCAGGTGACGCTCGTGCTCGACAACACCGAGCACATTTTTCCCAGCATGGAGGAAGCCGAGGTCGCCGTCACGCGCCGGTACTACCGCAGCGGCGAATCGGAATACTATATCAACAAGCAGTCCGTCCGTCTGCGCGACGTGAACGAGCTGTTCATGGATACCGGCATGGGCCGCGAGGGTTATTCCATCATCGGCCAGGGCCGCATCGACGAGATCCTGTCGCAAAAGAGCGGCGATCGCCGCGAGATATTTGAGGAGGCGGCGGGCATTTCCCGCTTCCGCTACCGCAAGGAGGAGACCGAGCGCAAGCTCGAGCGTACGGAGGAAAACTTAGTGCGCATCAACGATAAGATCTCGGAGCTTGCATTGCAGGTCGAGCCCCTGCGCGCGCAGGCGGAGACGGCGAAGCAGTATCTCATCTACCGCGATGAGCTGCGCCTTCTGGAGATCTCCGTGTGGCTCGAGAATCTCGAAACGCTCCGCACGAGCGCCATCAAGCTTGACACCGACCTTGCCCTTGCGCGCGAGGAGCTCAAAAAGGCGAACGCCGATTTGGAGGCGCTTTACGCCGCGTCCGAGCAGTTCTCCGCGCGCATCCACGAAAACGACATCGCGCAGGAGGAGGAGCGCACGGCGCTTTCCGCGCTCGATGCACAGGTGAAGGAGCAGGAATCCTGCGTGGCGGTGCTGCAAACGGGCATCGCGCACAACGAGGAAAATATCGCGCGCGTGGAGGAGGAACTGAGAAGCCAGTCCGACCGCGTCGGCTCGATGGACGAGCAGATCGCGCAGCAGCGCGCGCGCATTGAAGAGCTGGAACGAAGCAAGCGTGAGGTGGAAGCAGCGCTTGATGAGCTATTGAAGCAGGCGGAGGAGCTGTCGAAAAACGCGGGCGAGGCCGCAAGCGAGGCCGAGACCCTGCGCGGACGCGAAGCGCTTGCCCTGTCCGCCGCGGCGGACAGCCGCGCTTCGGTCGCGGCCCTGCGCTCAACGCTTGCGGAGATGGACGAGCGCGAGAGCGCCATCGCCTCTGAGCAGGAGAGCGGAGAGACCCAGCTTTCCGAAGCGCGCAGGAGCGCCGCGGAAAACCGCAAGGCGCTCGAGACTGCGCAGGAGGAGGCCGACGCCATCCGCAACATCATCGCCGGCCACACGATGAAGATGCAGGGGCGCGTCGAGCGAGAGAAGGAGACGGGCGAGCAGCACGTTTCCCTCACGATGGAGATGAACAACTTAGACTCCCGCATCCGCTTACTCAGCGAGATGGAAAAGGAATACGAGGGCTTCAATAAGGCGGTGCGCACGGTCATGCAGGCATCGGAGCGCAAGGCGCTGCGTGGCGTGCGCGGGCCGGTCGCGGGTCTGATGCAGGTCGACAAAAAGTACGCCGTCGCGATCGAGATCGCGCTCGGTGCGGGACTGCAAAACATTGTCGTCGAGCGTGAGGAGGACGCCAAGAGCGCCATTCAGTTACTCAAGCAGCGCGACGGCGGACGGGCGACGTTCCTGCCGCTTTCGTCCATCCGCGGCGAGGCGCTGCGCGATGCGCGCGTGTGCAGCGAGTACGGCTACGTCGGCCTTGCGAGCGAGCTTGTGGAATATGAGCGCGCATACGACGGCATTTTCAAAAATCTGCTCGGCCGCACGGTCGTGGTCGAGGATCTTGACTGCGGCATCACGATCTCGCGCAAATTTTCGAACGCGTTCCGCATCGTGACGCTCGACGGTCAGGTTTTGAATCGCGGCGGCTCGATGACGGGCGGCTCGATCTCCCGCAGCGCGGGCATCCTGAGCCGCGCCGGTGAGCTGCGCGAGCTGACGACCCGCCGGGGAAGTCTTGCCGAAAAGCTGGAGCTTGCCGCCAAAGCCGCCGAGGATGCCAAGCGCGAGCTTGCGAAGGCAAGATACGAGCTGGAGGTCGCGCAGGGCCAGCAGCGCGCGGCAGAGGAAGCCGTGCTCAAGCTGCAAGGCGACAAAAACCACTATGATCTGCTGCTTTCCTCGCTGCGCGAGCGGCTGGAAGCGCTGGATACCGAGCGCGAGACCATCGCGCGCCGCCGCGGTGAGGTAAAGCGCGCGGCAGAGGAAAAGGAAGCGCTTGCGCTTTCGCAGGAAAAGGAGGCGGGCGCGCTGCGCGCACAGGCAGAGGAGAGTCTTTCCGGCCAGAGCGAGCTGCTGCGCTCCACCTCGCGCCTCGGCGACGAGATCGCCGAGAAAAAGAGTGCGCTTGCGGGTTTTGCCGCCGAGCGCGAGACGACGGAGAAGTCGCTCGCAAGTCTCGAATCCCTGCGCGCTCAGATGCAGGGCGATGAGCAGAGCAGGCGCGCGCTCATCGGCCAGTACAGGGCCGCGAGCGAGCAGTCGCAGCGCGAGATCGGCGCGCATACAGCGGAAATCGCCGCGCTGAACGACAAAATAGCGCAGAAGCGAGCGGAGCTTGAAGAGCTCTCGAAGGCGAAGCTCGCGCTTGAAGCCGAGCGCAGCCAGAGCGACCGGCGCGGGCGCGAGCTCAACGAAAATGTGCTCAATGTGGAGCGCAGCGTCAGCAAGCTTGAGCAAAAGCGCGCGACGAGCGCCATGGAGGAACAGCAGATCCTCGACAGGCTCTGGGAGAACTACGAGCTGTCGCACTCCGCTGCGCAGGAGCAGCGCATCGAGCTGGAAAGCGTGCAGAAGGCAAGCCGCCGCATCGGTGAGCTCAAGCGGGCCATCAGCGGCCTTGGCACAGTGAATGTCGGCGCGATCGAGGAATTCGAGCGCGTGAACACGCGCTACACCTATCTGACGGAGCAGCGCGACGACGTGGAAAAGGCGAAGAGCGAGCTCGTCGGCGTGATCGAGAGCATCACCGGCGAGATGACGGGTATCTTCAAGGAACAGTTCGCGCTGATCCGCGAGAGCTTTCAGGAGACCTTTCTGGAGCTTTTCGGCGGCGGCAAGGCGACGCTTGAGCTGGAGGACGAAAACGACGTGCTCTCCTGCGGCATCGAGATCAAGGTCCAGCCGCCGGGCAAGGCGCTCAAGACGATCACGCTGCTCTCGGGCGGCGAAAAGGCGTTCGTCGCCATCGCGCTGTATTTCGCCATTTTGAAGGTCCATCCGACGCCATTTTGCGTGATGGACGAGATCGAGGCGGCGCTTGACGAGCCGAACGTGGTGCGCGTGGCCAACTATATGCGCCGCATCACGCAAAAAACGCAGTTTATCGTCATCACGCACCGCCGCGGAACAATGGAAGCGGCAGACGTCCTCTACGGCGTGACGATGCAGGAGCGCGGCGTGAGCAAGATCCTGACGATCAACATGAACGATATGGCCAAGGAACTCAACATTAAAGAATAAAGCGCGAGGAGAACGAAATGGGTATTTTTGCAAAGATCAAAAAGGCGTGGTTCGACACCATCGTGTGGGAGACCATCGACGACGAATTCTACGACGAGCTGGAGGACAGCCTGATCCTGGCCGACCTCGGCGCGACGGTCGCGCACGACGCGGTGAAAAAGCTGCGCGACGTCGTATACCAGAAGAGCATCCAGCGCGGCGACGACGTGAAGCAAGCGCTGCGCGAAATCCTCATCGAAAAGCTGAACGTGGGCGATACCGCGCTCGACCTCACGACGCAGCCGAGCGTCGTGCTGGTCATCGGCGTGAACGGCGTGGGCAAGACCACGTCCATCGGCAAGATCGCCCACCGTCTGAAGGGCGAGGGCAAGCGCGTGCTTTTATGCGCGGCGGACACGTTCCGCGCGGCGGCGGCAGACCAGCTCGAAATCTGGGCGAACCGCGCGGGCTGCGAGATCGTCCGCTCGGTCGAGGGCGCGGACCCCGGCGCGGTGCTGTTCGACTCGCTCGCCGCGGCGAAGGCGAGAGGTGTCGACGTCGTCCTCTGCGACACGGCGGGCAGGCTCCACAACAAGGTGAATCTGATGAACGAGCTTTCCAAGCTCCGCAAGATCATCGACCGAGAGACGCCGGACGCCGCGAAGGAAACGCTTCTCGTGCTCGACGCGACGACGGGGCAGAACGGCCTTCAGCAGGCAAAGGTCTTCCGCGAGACGGCGGGACTCACCGGCATCATCCTAACGAAACTCGACGGCACGGCCAAGGGCGGCATCTGCGTCGCCATCGCACAGGAGCTGGGCGTGCCGGTGAAGTTCGTCGGCCTTGGCGAGGGCATCGACGATCTCCAGCCGTTCAATGCGGAGGAATACGTCAAGGCGCTCATCTGAGGGGGGAAACATAAACCTGCGAGACAATAAGGAGACGAATATGGAAATTACTTCTGTTTGCCCCTATTGCGGAAAGGAAATGCGAGATGGATCCATCCCTGTCTTGCGTGATATTTACTGGTGTCCAAGAGGTGAGGACGGCATGCTCAAAGACGGATTTGGCGACGAGAAGGAACAGGTCTGGCTTGGCAGAGCGGGGCTGTTAGGAGATTATTACACGCCCGCCCGTTACTGTGAGAGCTGCAAGGTGGTCATCGTGCCTGTGCCGGAGATCGAGTGGCCGCTCGATAAGCTCGACAAAAAGTTCACGGCATGGCAGGAAAAGATGAGCGCGCAGCGCGAAGAGCGCAAGGCGCAGCGCGAGGAAGAAAAGCGCGAAGAAAAAAGCAGGAAGAGACGGGAAAAAGACCCGTGGGAGGTTTGACGATGAAATTTGTTCTGGCAACGCAGAACCCCAAAAAATTGAAGGAAATGAGCGCCATTCTTGGCGACCTCGGCGTGGAGGTCATGTCGGAGGCTGACCTCGGCGTGAAGATCGAGGTCGAGGAGACCGGCGAGACGTTTGCGGAAAACTCGCTCTTAAAGGCGAAGGCCGTGATGGAGGCGACGAAGCTCCCCGCCATCGCAGACGATTCCGGCCTCTGCGTGAACGCACTCAACGGCGGCCCCGGCGTGTACAGCGCGCGCTTCGGCGGCGAGGGTCTGGATGATATCGGGCGCTACCGGCTGCTGCTGCAAATGATGCACGGGCAGGCCGACCGCCGCGCCCACTTCCACACAACGATCACCTGCGCGTTCCCGAACGGGGACATCTTGCAGGACGACGGCGAGGTCGAGGGCACGATCGCCTTCGCGCCGATGGGCGAAAACGGCTTCGGCTATGATCCCGTGTTCTTCGTGCCTGACAAGCGGAAGACCTTTGCACAGCTGACGGCGGAAGAAAAAGCGGAGATCTCGCACCGCGGCAAGGCACTGCGCGCATTCAAGGAAACGCTCAAGAACTATCTTGCAGAACATCAATAAAAAAGGATAAGAAACGACTATGGAATTAAGCAGTAAACAGCGCGCATATCTGCGCAGCCTCTCCAATGAACTCGATGTGATCGTTCACATCGGCAAGGACGGCATCGGCGAAAACCTCGTCAAGCAGGCAAACGACGCGCTCGAAGCGCGCGAACTCATCAAGTGCCGGGTACTGGAAAACAGTATGCTCACCGCGCGCGAGGCGTGCGACGAGCTGAGCGCGCTGACGCGCAGCGAGCAGGTGCAGGTCATCGGCACCAAGTTCGTGCTCTACCGCCCCTCGCACAAAAAGGACAAGAAGGATAAGATCGTGCTGCCCAAGGCGGCGAAGAAGACCGTTTGAGAGATCAAAAAGAAAACGAGGTCGAGAAGTTTGAAGATCGGAATTTACGGCGGCAGCTTCAACCCGCCGCACTTGGGTCATCTGGCCGCGGCGGAGAGCGCGGCGAAGTATTTGCAGCTCGACAAGCTCATATTGATCCCCGCAGGCATCCCGCCGCACAAGGCGCTCTCCGCGGATGAGCCGGGCAAGGCCCACCGCCTTGCGATGACGCGCCTGATGGGGGAGCAGGCCGCGCTCGACACGGGCGTGGAGGTCGAGGTCTCGGCGATGGAGGTCGAGCGCGAGGGCAAGAGCTACAGCGTTGACACCGTGCGCGAGATCCACGAGCAGTATCCCGGCGCGGAGCTGTGGCTTTTGATGGGGACGGATATGTTCCTCTCATTCCAGAACTGGTACAAGCCGGAGGAGATCCTGCGCTACACGGGCCTTTGCGCCTTCGGCCGCACGGAAAAGGACGGCGAGGCGCTCTTTGCCCCCCAGCGGGCCTTCCTCGGCGAAAAGTTCCCCGGCAGCCGCATCGTGACGATGACGCTGCCGAACCTTGTGGATGTTTCCTCCACAGCGCTGCGCGCGCGCATCCCGAAGGGGGAGACGAAGGGCCTTCTGGCCCCCGCGGTGCTCGGCTACATCCTGCGTGAGCATCTTTATGGAACAAATCTCGATTTGAAACGTCTAACCTTAGAGGAACTGAGACCCATCGCGCTCTCCTACCTGAAGGCAAAACGCATTCCCCACGTGCTCGGCACCGAGCAGACGGCAAAGGCGCTTGCGGAAAAATACGGCGCGGACGTCGAAAAGGCGCGCTTTGCAGCGCTTTTGCACGACTCGACCAAGCGCCTTTCGATGGAGGAGCAGCTTGCGCTCTGCGAGCGCTACCACATCGCGCTCGACGAGCTCGAGCAGCACGCGCTCAAGCTGCTGCACGCCAAGACCGGCGCGGCGCTCGCGCGCGACATGTTCGGCGCGGATGACGAGATTTACAACGCGATCCTGTGGCACACGACGGGCAAGGCAAATATGACGTTACTTGAAAAGGTCATCTACCTTGCCGATTACATCGAGCCGAACCGCGACTTCGACGGCGTGGAGGACCTCCGCAAGGTCGTGTGGGAGGATCTGGACAAGGGCCTTGAAATGGGCCTTGCCATGACCGTGGAGGAAATGGAGCAGATGGGCAACCCCGTTCACCACAATACGCTGCAAGCGCTGGAGTATTTGAGAGGACATACCCATGAGTGATCAAAGAAAGCTTTACGAGAGAGACTGGGAAGACCCCTATTACGAGGGGCGGCACACGCACCGGAAAGAGGGCTTTTTCGAGCGCAACTGCGACGAGGCCTGGGAGCAGGTCAAGGAGACCTTTTCCCACCCAGGGAGGCTCTTTGCCAAGGTGCTGCTCATCGCGCTGCTGTGCGGTGTGGTTGCCGGCGGCAGCTATCTGCTGAAAATCCGCGCGCCGGAGCTGCCGAGCAAGGACACTGACAGCAAGAATAACAATAGTGAGCAGATCGACGATATCGACTATGGCGACGGCGTGCGCCCGAAGGCGGGCGGCGAGCGAAAGAGCAAGGATTTCTACACCGTGCTCATTCTCGGCCGCGACACGGGCGGCGGCGGCAACACCGACACGATGCTGCTGGCGAGCTATGACGTGACGAACCAGAAGGCGACCGTCATGTCCATCCCGCGCGACACGATGGTCAACGTCCCGTGGGATATCAAGCGTATCAACTCCGTCTACAACTACTACGGCGGGGGCGAAAAGGGCATTCAGGCGCTCTATAAGGAGATCGCCCAGCTCGTCGGCTTTGAGCCGGACTATCAGGTCATCGTCGAGTGGGACGCCGTCGGCGAGATCGTGAAGGCCATGGGCGGCGTCTATTACGATGTGCCGCGCAACATGAACTACGACGACCCCTATCAGGACCTGCACATCCACCAGACGAAGGGTTACCGGCTTCTCAGCGGCAGCGACGTGATGCAGGTGCTGCGTTACCGCCACGACACCGACTCGCGCTACGGCTACGCCGACGGTGACCTTGGCCGCATCAAGACGCAGCAGTCGCTTTTAAAGGCGATGATCGAGCAGCTTTTGCAGCTCAAGAACGTGACGAAGATCGGCGACTTTGCCCGCGTGGTGAAAAACAACGTTACCTCCGACCTGACGTTTGAGGAAATGCTGTGGTTCGGCTCGCAGGCCGTCATGGGCGGGCTCAAGATCGAGAATGTCAACTTCGTCACGATGCCGAACACGAACAAATCGTGTTACAGCCGCGTGTACCACAGAATGCAGTCTTACGTGACGCCGAACGCGCAGGAGCTGCTGGACCTCGTCAACAACGAGCTCAGCCCGTTTGTCGAGAAGTTCACGATGCGCGACCTTGACATCATGTCCGTCAACGCGGATGGCTCGGTGTCCTCGTCCACGGGACATGTGGAGGACAGCAAGGCCGCCCAGCCGCAGAACCACCATTCCTCCTCCGGCTCACAGACCGGCACAGGGGACAGCGGCACGACGACCGACCCGGGTACGGCCACCGATCCCGGCAATACCGGCGACAACAGCGGCACGACGGTCGACCCCGGCAATACCGGTGACAACAGCGGCGGTACGACCGTTGATCCCGGAAACACTGGCGATAACAGCGGTACGACCACGCCAAGTGAGCCCACCACGCCCGACACCGGTGATACCGGAACGACCGACCCCAGCACGGGTGACGGCAGCAATACCGGCGACAGCGGAACAAGCGGTAGCGACGAGATGCCTGATTGGCTGCGCCCGTAACGTAAAAGAATAAAAAAGATCAAAAACTCAAAATAAGAAAAGGAGACCGCCTATGTTACCTTCCAGAGAATTGGCCGAGATCGCCGTCAAGGCACTCGACAGCAAAAAGGGTAAGGAGATCAGACTCATCCGCATCGACAAAATCACGACGCTCGCAGAGTACTTTGTCATCTGCACCGGTACGTCCAACACGCAGATCAACGCACTGTGCGACGCGGTGGAAAAGGAACTGACCGAAAAGGGCGAGGAGCCGCTGCACCGCGAGGGCTACCGCGGCGGCACGTGGGTCCTGCTCGACTATGGCTGCGTTGTCGTCCACGTCTTCAACGACGAGGCGCGCAAGTTCTATTCCCTCGAGCACCTATGGGCCGACGGCGAGGAAGTCGACCTGAGCGCCATCCTGCCCCACGCCGAGGAAAAATAACGCTTGACAAGACGGGACAAAACGCCTAAAATGGTCATGCTGAATTTATGCAAAACGCGATGACGGAGCAAAAAGACGCGTGATTTTCACCTGAAGAGAGCCGGCGGTCGGTGCGAGCCGGTGGGAGAATGCGCGTGGATGACTCACTCCCGAGCAGTCCGCCTGAAAGGGCGGAACGGTCGCCCCCGTTACGGGCAAGGCTATGAAGCCGCTGAGGGCTCACGGGAAACCGTGCGCTGAATCAGGGTGGTATCGCGTAATGTGTTCGTTACGTCCCTGACCGTTTGAAAAACGGTCAGGGACTTTTTTTCGCATCAAAATACTATTTCACATAAAGGAGAATATCCATGAAGTACGATTTCGCAGCCATTGAGAAAAAATGGCAGGACAAGTGGGAGCAGGTAAAGCCCTACGCCGCCGTGACGGGGGACAAGCGCCCCAAGTTCTACGGCCTGATCGAATTCCCGTACCCCTCCGCCGCGGGTCTGCACGTCGGCCACCCGCGCCCGTTCACGGCGATGGACATCATCTGCCGCAAAAAGCGCATGCAGGGCTACAATGTCTTGAACCCCATCGGCTTTGACGCCTTCGGCCTGCCGACGGAGAACTTTGCCATCAAGAACCACATCCATCCCGCCATCGTCACGCAGCAGAACATCAAGAACTTCACCCGTCAGCTCAAGATGCTCGGCTACGGCTTCGACTGGGACCGCGTGATCGACACGACCGACCCGCAGTATTATAAGTGGACGCAGTGGATCTTCCTCCAGCTGTTCAAGCACGACCTTGCCTACAAGACGACGATGCCCGTCAACTGGTGCACGAGCTGCAAGTGCGTGCTGGCCAACGAAGAGGTCGTCGAGGGCGTGTGCGAGCGCTGCGGCGCGCCCGTCATCCGCAAGGAAAAGAGCCAGTGGATGCTGCGCATCACGAAGTATGCCGACCGCCTGATCGACGATCTCGACGACGTCGACTACATCGAGCGCGTGAAGACGCAGCAGCGCAACTGGATCGGCCGCTCCACCGGTACCGAGGTCACGTTCAAGACCAACACCGAGGATGATATCACCGTTTACACCACCCGTGTCGATACGCTGTTCGGCGTGACGTACACGGTCATCTCTCCCGAGCACCCGCTGCTTAAAAAGTGGAAGGGCATCATCAAGAACTGGGACGAGGTCGAGGCATATCAGGCTGCCGCCGCCCGCAAGAGCGACTTTGAGCGCGGCGAGCTCAACAAGGATAAGACCGGCGTTCGCCTCGACGGCATTGAAGTCATCAACCCCGCGACCGGCAAGGTTGTGCCGATGTTTGTTTCGGACTACGTTTTGATGGGCTACGGTACCGGCATCGTCATGGGCGTTCCGGGCCACGACCAGCGCGACTGGGACTTCGCCAAGGCGTTCGGCCTGCCCATCGTTGAGGTCGTCGAGGGCGGCGACATCACGAAGGAGGCCTTTACGCTCAAGGATGACACCGGCATCATGGTCAACTCCGGCTTCTTAAACGGTATGACCGTCAAGGAGGCTATCCCCGCGATGAAGAAGTACGCCGTCGAGCAGGGATGGGGCCATGAAAAGGTCAACTACAAGCTGCGCGACTGGGTCTTCTCCCGCCAGCGCTACTGGGGTGAGCCCATCCCCCTCGTCAACTGCCCGAAGTGCGGCTGGGTGCCCGTGCCCGAAGAGGAGCTGCCGCTCGTCCTGCCGCAGGTGGACAGCTACGAGCTGACCGACGACGGCGAGAGCCCGCTCTCCAAGATGACCGACTGGGTCAATACCAAGTGCCCCAAGTGCGGGTGCGACGCCAAGCGCGAGACCGACACCATGCCCCAGTGGGCGGGTTCTTCGTGGTACTTCCTGCGCTATATGGATCCGCACAACGACCATGAGCCTGTCTCTCACGAGGCGGAAAACTACTGGGGCCCTGTGGACTGGTACAACGGCGGCATGGAGCACACCACGCTGCACCTTCTCTACTCCCGCTTCTGGCACAAGTTCCTCTACGACATCGGCGTTGTCCACACGAAGGAGCCCTATGCCAAGCGCACGAGCCACGGCATGATCCTCGGCCAGAACCCGCACTACGTCGGCAACGTCTCCACGCAGGAGGAGAAGGACGCGCTGATCGCCAAGTACGGCAATCAGGCGCTGCGCCCGGCGGTCAAGATGAGTAAGTCCCTCGGCAATGTTGTCAACCCCGATGATGTGGTCAAGGCCTATGGCGCGGACACGATGCGCCTTTATATCATGTTCATCGGCGACTTTGAAAAGGTCGCGACCTGGTCCGACGACGCCGTCAAGGGCTGCAAGCGCTTCCTTGACCGCGTGTGGAACCTCGCCGATCAGGTGACGGAGGAGAAGGGCGTTTCCGAAAAGAACGCGCCTATCGTCCACAAGACTATCAAGAAGGTCACGGACGATATCGACACGCTGAAGATGAACACGGCCATCGCCGCGCTCATGTCGATGGTCAACGAGTTCTACGCCAACGGCCTGAGCCGCGGCGACCTCGAAGCGCTGCTGCTGATGCTCTCTCCCTTTGCGCCCCACATGGTCGAGGAGCTGTGGGAGCAGAAGGGCTTTGCCGCTGAGCATGACGGCAAAATGGCCATGCAGTGCGCGTGGCCCGTTTACGACGAGAGCAAGACCGTCGCTTCCTCCGTCGAAATGGCCGTTCAGGTCGGCGGCAAGCTCAAGGGCACGGTCACCGTTCCTGTCGACAGCGATCAGGATACCGTCGTCGAGGCGGCCAAGGCGAGCGAAAAGGTCGCCAAGGCGCTTTCCGGGATGCAGATCGTCAAGGTCATCCACGTGAAGAACAAGCTCGTCAACCTGATCGTGAAGCCCTGCTGAGCAGAATTTCGGATTTTTTTGAAAATATGAGAAAAGCTTATTGACAAGATGTGATTTTTCTCATATAATACCACCGTTAGTCATGTAAGTGACTCTTAAAGAGCACCCAGGATCAAGCCGGGTGTATCGGAGGGAGGGAAAATATAAATGTCCGAGATCCACGTCAAGGAAGGCGAATCTCTCGACAGCGCGCTCAAGCGCTTCAAGAGAAGCTGCGCCAAGGCCGGTATCGTGGCGGAGGTCCGCAAGAGAGAGTGCTATGAGAGCCCCAGTGTCAAGCGCCGCAAGAAGAGCGAGGCCGCCCGTAAGAACCGCAACAAGCGTTATTACTAATTTGCTTCAAAAAAAGACCTGTCACCGTGTGACAGGTCTTTTTTGCATCTGCCTGCGCGATGCCGGCCTTCTCGGGCGCACAGAAGGGGGAAGTCTCTATTTTTTCCCCGCACTGTGCGGGAGGGCGTTTCGCCATACCGCTAAGAAGCGCATTGCGCGGCTCAGATACGCCCCAGCTCGGGGAGAAGATCTGCGACCTCGGGATACATGAGAAACGCTTTCTGTATCCCAAGCTCCTGCGCGAGGCGTACCTTCCGGCGCAGCGTTTCAACGTCGTCAAAGAGGACGAAGTGCGTGCCGCCCTCCGCGGTGTAGGTGAAATACTTTGCCATCAGCTCGCGCGAGTAGTAAACGGAGGAGGGATACCGCGTCCGCAGCGAGAGCAGCTCTCCGTGCGTCAAGGGTGTACCGCTGCCTGTGGGACAGGGGAGGGGAAAGTCCATCTGTACGCGCTCGAGGTCGAGCGCCAGACGCTCGGGACCACAGCGGTTGACGGCGCCTTCGAGCAGCGTCCGCAGCGAGCCGCCGGAGACGGCGGTGCCGACGAGCAGCACCGCGCCCTCCGCGGGAAGGATGATCGGGCAGTAGAGATGGTTTCCCTGCGCGTTCAGGCTGTGCGCAAGCCGGCTCAGAAAGGGGAGACGGTCGGCGCACGGCGTGCCGTCAAAATCCGCCAGCACACCGTGGAAGCCGCGCCTGGCGCATTCGGTGGCGATGGTACGGCAGAGGGCATCCGCGCGCATCAGCGAGCCGGTGTAGTGGTCGGAGAGCCCCATGAGCCCGCCGCGCGGGGCATCGGCTGTGCCGCAGCGCGACAGACAGCCGCCCTGACCGACGGCATAGGCCATGTGGACGAGCGGTAGCGGAGGCGGCGAGGGCAGCCGCGCGAGCGCGGCGGGCGTAATGGCGAGGTAGACGGTCAGAGCGATTCCCCCTTGTGAAATGCGCGCGAAGCGCGTATAATAATATTCATACTTTATGTGTGATGGGGGACGGCTATGCCCGGTTTGCTATGCCCACAGTGGGTGTTTGACGATTATACGGACGTGACGGTGGACTTTTTGCGCGCGCAGGGCGTGAAGCTGTTGCTCTCGGATCTTGACTTTACGCTTGCGCCGAAAAAGCAGAAGGAGCCGGACACGGCGCTGAAGCATTGGCTTGATACCCTGCGCGAGGGCGGAATCACCTTTGCGATTCTCTCCAATAACCGAAGCCCCGCGCGCGTGGAGCGCTTCTGCACGCCGCTTGGCATCGGCTATGTGGGCCACGCGGGGAAGCCCGGCACACGCGGCTTTCGTGAGGCGATGGCGCGCTACGGTGTGCGTGAGAGCGAGACGGCGATGCTCGGCGACAAGCTGCTGACCGATACGCTCGGCGCGCGGCGCAGCGGTGTTCTGATGCTGATGGTCGAGCCCAAGGGCGGGCCGGACGGTGCGTGGAACCGCGTGCTGCACACGCTTCAGGAGCCGTTCAAGCGGAAAAGCGCGCACGATGCGCGAAAAAAGCCGTGAATTTAGAAAAATCAAGCACAACATCAAGAAAAACACTTGCATTGCCGCACTATATGCGGTAAAATACGAAAGGTTTAGAGCCGATACTTTGTGAATTTGAGGATAGCGATGATATCCTCGGGAATACAGGAGGAAAAAGATATGGCAACGATTACCGCTGGTGAATTCAGAAACGGTAAAGTATTCGAGATGGAAGGCAAGTACTATCAGGTCGTCGAGTTCCAGCACGTCAAGCCCGGCAAGGGCGCGGCCTTTGTGCGCACCAAGATGAAGAACGTCGTCACCGGCGGCGTGACCGAGACCTCTTTCAACCCCACCGCCAAGTTTGAGGAAGTGGCCATCGAGCGCAAGAACATGGAGTACAGCTACAACGACGGCGACCTCTACTACTTCATGGACCAGGAGACCTACGATATGGTCCCGCTCAACCGCGATATGCTCGGCGATGCGTTCCGCTTCGTCAAGGAGAACACCATGTGCATGATCCTGTCCATCAAGGGCAATGTCTTCGGCGTTGAGCCCCCCAACTTCGTTGATCTCGAGGTCACCGAGACTGAGCCGGGTCTGGCCGGCAACACCGCGACCAACACCCTCAAGCCCGCGACCCTCGAGACCGGCGCGGAGATCAAGGTGCCCCTCTTCATCAACATCGGCGACAAGATCCAGATCGACACCCGCACGGGCGAGTATATCGGCCGTTCCAAGTAAGCAAATCCATCACAGGATGATCGTAGTTCCGGTTGAAGAAAGGAGTATTACGATGGGTATTTCTGAAAAAGTTGCGTATCTCAAGGGCCTGATGGAGGGCATGAACGTCGACACGGATTCCAACGAGGGCAAGCTTTTCCGCGCGATCGTGGACGTTCTCGATGAGATCGCCCTCGAGGTCGAGGATCTGACCGACGAGGTTATGGAGCTCGGCGACGGTCTGGACGTCATCAGCGACGATCTGAGCGACGTGGAGGATGTCGTCTTCGACGAGGACGATTACGAAGAGCTCAACGACGAGGATGACGAGGACGAAGACGACGAGGAGGAGTGCTACGCCACGACCTGCCCCGAGTGCGAGGAGGAGATCTTCTTCGACGATTCCGTGCTCGATGACGGCAAGGTCGAGTGCCCCAACTGCGGCGCGACCCTTGAATTCGATCCCGCCGACCTCGCCGAGGACGAGGAAAAGGACGACTAAACGTCCCCAGATCCCATATAACCAAAACCGCCGCAGCACCTGCTGCGGC
>URQY01000023.1 GCA_900550165.1 uncultured Eubacteriales bacterium | reverse complement strand
CTGTTTCGTGAGACCGAGCCGATGGAAAGCGGCGGCCAGGCGTAAAAAATAAAAGGAGAGGGCCTTCCCTCTCCTTTTATTTTTCTTTCGCTCTCAGCGGCAACGCGCGCAGGCATTCCTGTCCCTATCGCCCATCGACCGCTTCTGCCCCCTCCAGCTCGCGCATCGAGCGGTGGAACTGGCGGCAGAACGTGATGCTCGTCACCGCCACCGCGCCGAAATCGGCCACGGGCTCTGCGAGAAACACCGCGAACGCCTTGTCCGCAAAGAAATGCGGCAGGAGGTAGATGAGCGGGATGAGCAGAATGATCTTGCGCCAGACCGCGAGGAAAAGCGACGTCTTCGCGTTGCCGAGCGCCACGAACGTCTGCTGGCAGGCGATCTGAATGCCGAAAATACCACTGCACCCCATATAGATGCGCACCGCCCACGACGCATATTCGACAAGCGCCGCATCGTTATTGAAGATCAGGATGAACGCACGCGGGAAAAGCTCGACCAGGAGCCATATCGCCATCGAATAGGTCACGCACGCGCGCAGCAGGCAGAAATACGCCTCGCGCACGCGCTGGGCATTCTTCGCGCCGTAATTGTAGCTCACGATGGGCTGCGCGCCCTGCGTCAGCCCCTGGAGCGGCATATTGGAAAACTGCATGATGCTCGTCAGCACCGTCATCGCGCCGACGGCCATATCCCCGCCGTAGCGCAGGAGAGACGAATTGAAGCAGATGGCGATGAGGCTCTCCGTCGACTGCATCACAAAGGGCGACAGGCCCAGCGCGATGCACGGCAGCACGATCTGCGCGCGCACGCGAAGATTCCCTTTCCGCAGGCGCCAGCGCGTCTTTTTCCCCGTGAGGAACATCATCACCCACAGTGCCGACACTGCCTGCGACAGCACCGTTGCCAGCGCCGCGCCGCGCACGCCGAGGCCGAGCGCGAAAATGAACAGCGGGTCGAGCGCGGTGTTGAGGAGCGCGCCGATGAGCACCGTCTTCATGCTCACGGTGGCAAAGCCCTGGGCCGTAATGTAGGCGTTCATGCCGAGCGTGAGCTGCACAAAAACCGTGCCGAGCGCGTAAATACGCATATAGTCGAGCGCATAGCCGATCGTATTTTCGCTCGCGCCGAACAGCAGCAAGAGCGGCTCGGCAAAAGCCTCGAACAGCACCGTCAGCACCAGCGCCGTGACGAGCAGCATCGTCAGGCAGTTGCCCATAATGCGCTCGGATTTCTCGCTCTCGCCCGCGCCCTCGGCAATGGAGGCGCGCGGCGCGCCGCCGATGGCCATAAGCGAGGCAAACGCCGAGATGACCATGATGATCGGCAGGCACACGCCAACGCCCGTCAGCGCAAGCTTGCCGACGGTCTCCGCCGGCTGCATATGGCCGATGAACACACGGTCCACCATATTGTAAAGCATATTGACGATCTGGGATGTGATCGTCGGCACGGAGAGGGAAAAGAGCAGTCTTTTGACGCTTCCCTGCCCGAGATCGGCACGTTGATCCACAGCGCTCACCCTTCCTTTCGGCAGTCTTCAGCACGATATCACATCGCACCCGCTTCGTCAAGCGCACTGCCCTGGAAAAAGGCATGGCGGATCGGACATTTTTTTACTTTCTCCATTGCTTTTTCCCGTAGGACTTTGTATAATTTAAGGGATGCAACCGCGCCGGAAAAGCGCCCGCGCTTTTTCGGATCATTATCAACAGGAGGAACCACCATGAATGAAAAGTTTTCCAAGCTCGGCTTCTATCCTTCCGACATTCTGCTGCCCAAGAATGTGGATATGAGCAAGTGGGCTGTTGTTGCCTGCGACCAGTTCACCTCTGAGCCCGAATATTGGGAGCGCGTGGAGAAGACCGTCGGCGATGCGCCGTCCACCCTGCGCCTCATCCTGCCCGAGGCCAACCTGAAGGCCCCCAACGTCGACGAATTCATCGCCGATATCAACGCCTCCATGACCAAGTATCTCGATGAAGGCATCTTCGAGACGCTCAAGGACTCCCTGGTCTACATCGAGCGCAGCCAGAGCGACGGCAAGATCCGCCACGGCCTGATCGGTATGGTCGACCTTGACCAGTACGACTTCACGCCCGGCTCCGGCGCGCTCATCCGCGCCACCGAGGGCACCGTGCTCGACCGTATCCCCCCGCGCGCCCGCGTGCGCCGCAACGCCCCCATCGAGCTGCCCCACGTCATGCTGCTCATCGACGACCCCGAAAAGACCGTAATCGAGCCCCTGACCGCCGCTGCCGGCACGATGGAGTCCGTCTATGACTTTGACCTCATGGAAAACGGCGGCCACATCAAGGGCTACAAGCTCTCCGCTGCGCAGATCGACGCGGTCGCCGACGCACTGACCGGCCTCACCACCGACGAGGCGATGAAGAGCAAGTACGGCGTTTCCGGCGTGGCGCCGCTGCTGTTCGCCGTGGGCGACGGCAACCACTCCCTCGCCACCGCCAAGGCCTGCTATGAAGAGCAGAAGAAGGGCAAGACCCCCGAGGAATACCTCGCCCTGCCCTCCCGCTACGCGCTTGTCGAGGTCGTGAACAACCACGACGACGCGCTCCAGTTCGAGCCCATCCACCGCGTGCTCTTCGGCGTGGACCGTGAGAAGTTCATGGCCGAGTTCCAGAAGTTCTACCCCAACGCCCACGAGGGCAAGGGCGAGGGCCACGTCATCGAGGTCTGCTGGGCTGGTCACGACGGCTTCATCACCGTTCCCGACCCGAAGGTCCAGCTTGCCGTCGGCACGCTGCAGGCCTTCATCGACGAGTACCTCAAGAAGTTCGGCGGCGAGGTCGACTACATCCACGGCGATGAGGTCACCCGCGAGCTCGGCTCCAAGGAGGGCAACATGGGCTTCCTGCTGCCCGCGATGGGCAAGGAGCAGCTCTTCAAGACCGTTATGGCCGACGGCGTGCTGCCCCGCAAGACCTTCTCCATGGGTCACGCGCAGGACAAGCGCTACTATATCGAGGCGCGTAAGATCCGCTAAACATACGCAACACACAAAAAAGCGCCGCAAGGCGCTTTTTTGTTCGGAGGAAACACAATGGACCACAGAACAGCCAGAAAATTACAGTTCATCCTGCTCTTCATCGGCGCGCTCGTCGGCTGCGTGGGCGCCTGGGGCTTCAACAACACCATCGCCGTGCTCATCGGTCTCGGCATCATGGTGGTGTCGGTCATCGTATGGTGGCTCTTCTACCGCTGCCCGTTCTGCCACGAGCAGCTCGGCCGCACGGACCCGCAGCGCTGCCCGCGCTGCGGCGCATGGATCGGAGAAGGTCCCGAGCCCGGACCCGAAAAGAAGAAGATACAGCACAAAAAGAAAAAGCACTGAGCGCGGAAGGAGGACGGCATGAACGGCAAAAAGCCCCCGATGGACTATCGCAAGGCCAAAAAGCTCGAGACACCGCTGCTGCTCTCCGGCGCGCTGCTCAGCGGCGTCGGCACAAGCGTCAGCGTGCCGCTCGTCATTCTCGGCATCGCGATCATGCTCTTCGCCATCGTGATTGAGGTACTTTACTACCGCTGCCCGCACTGCGGCAGGCCGCTCGGACGCATAGGAGATAACGTTGCCTACTGCCCCCACTGCGGCAAGGCGCTGAATGCGCCGGTCGAGGAGCCCGTGCGCAGCATAAGCATTCCTGCCTACGCCAAGCTCAACCTGACGCTTGACATTTTAGGCAGGCGCGATGACGGCTATCACGAGATGCAGATGGTCATGCAGACCGTCTCGCTCCACGACGATGTGACCGTTACGCTCACGGACGGCAGGGGCATCACCTGCCGCGTTGCAGGTATGGAGCTGCCGTGCGACGCGCGCAACCTCGCCGTCAAAGCGGCAAGGGCCTTCTGCGAAGCCATGGACTACGGCGGCGGCATCGACATCGCGCTTATAAAGCGCATCCCGTCCGAGGCGGGCATGGCCGGCGGCAGCGCGGACGCCGCCGCGGTGCTGCGTGCGCTGCGCGCGCTCGTCTCCCCTGCGCTCACGGATGAACGGCTCGAAGCGATCGGCGTGCGCGTCGGCAGCGACGTCCCCTTCTGCATCCGCGGCGGCACACAGCTTGCCGAGGGCCGCGGCGAAAGGCTGACGGAGCTGAAGCCCGCGCCGAAGTTCTTTGTCGCCGTCTGCAAGCCGGACTTTTCCATCTCCACGCCCGCGCTCTTTGCCCGCGCGGACGGCGTGACGATCAGCGAACGTCCCGGCACCGATGCGATGCTCGATGCCATCGAGCGCGGCGATGCGGACGCGCTGTGCGCGCACGTGCGCAACGTCTTTGAGCAGGCGCTTGAGGGCGAACAGCGTGAGCGCATTGATGAGATCAAGCAAGCGCTTATCCTGCACGGCGCAAAGGCCGCAGCTATGACCGGCTCGGGCAGCGTGGTGTTCGGCCTCTTCCCCGATGAGGCCGCCTGCCGAACGGCCTGTCATGCGCTACAAAGCGAGCGCGTCAAAACCTTCTGTGCCGAATTTGTTTAAGAAACCGGAAAACCGTCCATACTCAAAGCAAATTCTTTGAGATGGGCGGTTTTTTCATGAAACGGATGAAATTAGAGCTTTCCCTTGCCATCGGCCTTGCGGTCATGCTGCTTTACTGCGCATCGCGCGGGCAGAACACCATGCTGTGGTGGAGTGCAGCCTTTTCGCCGCTGTGCGACGGCATTCTGACGCACAGTAGCACCGGCGGCGACGTCGTGATCAAGTCAAAGCTCGCAGAGCTCTTGGCGCTGCTGATGGGCGGAAAATAGAGCGGGCCATGGCCGCAGCTCTCCACCGCTCGACAGTCCTTTGCGCAAAAGCTCCTATCGAAAAAGAAAAGCATCAAAGCCATATGGCTTTGATGCTTTTTGGTGGAGATAAGCGGGATCGAACCGCTGACCTCTTGACTGCCAGTCAAGCGCTCTCCCAGCTGAGCTATACCCCCATGCCGTTTTGTTTTTCGTTCCGTTCGGCTCGGAACAAGTGATAATATAGCACGCAGCAGCAAAACTGTCAAGCCTTTTTTTGATAAATTTTGATTTTATCTGAAAGTTTTTGAGAAGGCTTGTTTTTATCATAAAGGAGAGGGCGCAGACAAGGTCCGCGCCCTCCCCTTTTTCTCCGGCATTATCCCCTTGAAAACACCGTTGCACGACCGCTGGGCGCGTCGAAGAAGTTTTCGCCCGCAACGGATTTGACGTGCAGCCCGTCCTCGCCGCGCAGCAGCGTGAACGCGCCGCAGCGCACCGTGCCCGCGCGTTCGTTCAAGTGATAGCCGAAGACCATCCCCTCGCCGTTCGTGCCGAGGTAATTGAGCTGTCCGGTGTACTCAAAGTACAGCCCCACCTCGCTGTTGATATCCTGCACGGTGAGTCCGCCGCCGTCGGAGAGCGTCAGGATATAATCGCTGTCGTAGCTGCCCTGCTCGGCCGTATCGTGCGTGACGGTCGCTGTCCATTCGCCCAGAAATTCCGACGGGATCGTATAGTCCGCGTCGCTCACAGGACCGGAGAGGTCGTGCTTCTCTCCCGATACGTCGACGGCAAACACCGTCTGATACGTGCCATACTCCTCCTCGACCGTGCCGGACTCGAACGTGACGATATCCTTCACGCCGCCGAGCGGCCCGCCGTCGCAGAGGAAGCCCGCCGTCACCCCCTCCAGCAGGTTCACATACTCGACCGCGCCCTCCTTCGTCAGCAGGAAGACATACGGAAAGTATCCCTGCCCCACCGAGCCGACGAACACATCCGTATAATCGGAATACAGGCCCGCGACGGGATAGACCGTCTCATAGTCGAAGCGGAAATTCTCCGCGTACCAGGCCGAGTCCGCCGTCTTTTCAAAGCTGACGGTCAGGCTGCCGCCCGAGAGCCTTGCCTTGACAAAGCTGTCCTGCGCCGTCCTTTCGACCGTTTCCCGCGCGGAAAGGTCAACCGCGATATCCGCGTCATAGCTTGCCGCCCCCGCAAATGAGCCGACGGGCACGATCATATGCAGCGCGCCGCCGTCCAGATAGAGCCGCATTTCCGCATTGATGTTCTCATCCGAGAGCGTCCACGCGCGGCGCTCGGCGTAGGATGCGATGAAATCCGCGCTGCCCATGCTGCCGCTGAGCGCATCGCGGTACAAGCCGTCAAAGTAGTTCGCCGCGGTGCGCCGCGCCGCCATGACAAACTCCTGCGTCGATAATCCCTCGCGCGCGAGCAGGTCCTCGCTCGTCAGGCGTTTGCCGCCGAAAAAGTCGTAGCTGTAGACGGCATAGTCGGTTAAATCGCCGTCCATCTCGCTCGTGAGCACAAGACAGAGGAGGCTGTCGTTCCAATAGCTCTTCCACGTGACCGAAAGGCACGTGAGCGAAACGCGGCCTGCCATCATGCTTTTCTGCTCCTGCACGAGCGTGCCGAATTTGTCGGCGATCTCGGCGTTCAGCGCGGCGGCGACCGCCGTTTCCGACACGATCTGCGGCACATGATAGCAGTAGGAAATCGTGTTGTTCTCGGCGTCCGTGTACTCGCCCTCTTCGCTGTAAAGCTCGGAAATAAGCGAATCATCGTAGCCGGACGGGGTATCGTCCGGCTCCTTTTCGCCGCAGGCGGCAAGGCTCAGAAGCAAAAGTGCCGCCAGCAGCGCGGAAATCATTCTTTTCATAAAGGTCCTCTCTCGATGCAAAATTTATCCTTTCTGCCATTATAACGGATATCCGCAAAAGCGCAACGGCTTTTCGCGCGCCGCAGCGCTCTCCGATTGACAGAATTCCGCCAAGGTTATAAAATAAATGTACTTTTAAGCTTTGGGAGTTTTTATGTACGATTATACGCAAGCCAAAATGAATGACGACGCCATCCGTGCCATCAGCTCCATCGGCCTTGCCCACCTGGGCGACGCGGTGTACGAGCTGCTCGTGCGCACCTACCTGTGCGTGCACGGCAAGGCGACGGGCAAGGGTCTTCACCGCGCGACGGTGGAGCTCGTCTGCGCGCCGCGGCAGGCGCGCTTTGCGGAAAAGCTTCTTCCCCTTTTGACGGAGGAAGAGGCCTCTGTGTTCCGCCGCGGACGCAATGCAAATGTCCATTCTATTCCCCACCACGCCGAGCGCGCGGACTATCAGAAGGCCACAGGACTCGAGGCGCTCTTCGGCTGGCTGTATCTGCGCGGCGACCACGCGCGCATCAACGAGCTCTTTAACCTGATGATGGAGGACGACAATGCCACTTGACGCGATCTGCCTGCGGGCAGTGTTACACGAGCTGAGACCTCAGCTCATCGGCGCGCGCATCGACAAGGTGCAGCAGCCTGCGCGCGACCAGATCGTTCTGCTGCTGCGCGGCAACCTGCGGCTGCTGCTCAATGCGGGCGCGAATCAGCCGCGCATCCAGCTCACAGGCATCCTGCGCGACAATCCCGCCCAGCCGCCGATGTTCTGTATGCTGCTGCGCAAGCACTTAGTCGGCGCGCGTGTGCTGTCTATCGAGCAGCCGGACCTCGAGCGCATGGTGATCCTGACGCTCCAGTGCACGGACGAATTCGGAGAGATGAGCCAAAAGCAGCTCGTGCTCGAGTGCATGGGCCGGCGGTCGAATCTTGTGCTGCTCGACGCGCAGGGGCGCATCGTCGACTGCCTGCGCCGCGTGGACGCGGACCTTTCGGCCGCGCGCCAGCTGCTGCCCGGTCTTTTCTACCATCTGCCGACGCCGCTCGACAAGCTCTCGCTCCTATCGCAGGAGGAGGCTTCCCTTGCCCTCGCGCAGCGCGGCGGCGATACGGAGCAGGCCGTCGACAAGTGGGTGCTCGACCATTACACCGGCATTTCGCCGCTGATCGCGCGTGAATTCGCTTTCCGCGCGGGACATGAGACCGACGTGCGCTTCGGCGCGCTGAACGATGCGCAGCGCGGGGCGCTGGTGCAGGAATTTTCCGATACAGCCAACGCTGTAAAGGAAGATAACTATATGCCCGTCATCCTCTACCGCGATGGCAAGCCCGTGGATTTCACCTATCGTGCCATCGCGCAGTACGGCGCGGAGACGCAGTCAGAAACGCGCGAGAGCTTCTCGCAAATGCTCGATGAGTTCTACGACGCGCGCGAGCGGCAGGAGCTCTCCGCCCGCCGCGGGCGCGAGCTGACGCACGCAGTGACCGTCGCACGCGATCGCATGGCGCGAAAGAGCGAGAATCTGAAGCGCGACTACGCCGCGACGCAGAAGCGCGACGAATTCCGTCTGCGCGGCGACCTCATCACGGCAAATCTCTACCGCATGAAGGGCGGAGAACGCGTCCTGCAAGCCGAAAACTATTATGAGGATGGCTGCCCGCTCATCAATATCCCGCTCGACCCGCTGCTCACCCCCCAGCAGAACGCCGCGAAGAACTACAAGCAGTACAACAAGCTCAAAACTGCCGAATTCCACCTGCGCGAGCAGATCGAAAAGGCGGAAAATGAGCGCGCATACTTAGAAAGCGTCCTGCAGGAGCTTTCGCAGGCGGAGACCGAGCAGGAATTCCATGAGATCCGCCGCGAATTGCAGGAGACGAACTATCTCAAAAAATCCTCCGGCAAAAAAGAGCAGAAGCGCTCCTTCGCGCCGCGCACGTTCCAAACCTCCGGGGGGCTTGAAGTCCTCGTCGGACGCAGCAACGTGCAGAACGATCAGCTCACGAAAAAGGCCGACAAGCGCGACTACTGGTTCCATACCCAGCACATTCACGGCTCACACGTCATCCTGCGCTGCGCGGGGCTGACGCCGAGTGGCGAAGATCTTCGCGAGGCGGCGATGCTCGCGGCCTACTTCTCGCAGGCGAAGGAGAGCAGCGGCGTACCCGTCGACTACTGCCCCGTGAAATTCGTCAAAAAGCCCGCGGGCGCGCGCCCCGGCATGGTGACCTATGACAATTACCGCACGCTCTACGTTACGCCCGAGGAAGCGCCGGTCAAAAAGCTTTCGATCAAGTGATCTGCCGCCGCGCCGCCCGCGGACACGGCAGCCCTTCCCCGTAGCACGTAAAAAGCCCCCGTATGATTTTCATACGGGGGCTTTTTGTGTTTGTTATACCATTTTCTGCGGCATTTCCCAGGCAAAGTGGTCAGTGTGCAGCAGATGATGCGACTTTTCGCCGAGCGGCGCGCCAAGGTAGTCTTTATAGAGTGCCTTGACATCCGGATTCTCATGCGAGAAGCGCAGCAGCTCGTTCTGATCGAGCTGCCAAAGAACGCTGCCGCGGTCCTCCGCGAGCTCCACCCCATCGTGGATGGGCTGGCCGCCGCCGCCCGCGCAGCCGCCGGGACAGGCCATGACCTCGACAAAGTCATACGCTGCGTCGCCGCGCTTGACAGCCTCAACGAGCTTGCGGGCTTTCCCGAGCGAGCTGACGACCGCGACGCGCACGTCGCCCGCGCCGGGGATGTTGAACGTCGCTTCCTTCCACCCGTCCATACCGCGCACAGCAGTAAAGGCGTCCGGGTCGGGATTCTTGCCCGTAACGAGGAAGTACGCAGAGCGCAGCGCCGCATCCATCACGCCGCCGGTCGCACCGAAGACGACCGCCGCGCCGGTGCCTGAGCCGAGCGGACTGTCGAACTCCTCCTCCGGCAGGTATTGCGGCTCGATATGGTTTGCGCGCAGCATGATACCGAGCTCGCGCGTTGTGATGCTCGCATCGACGTCCGGGTCGCCCGCGTCATTTCTCATCGTCGGCAGCTCGCATTCGCTCTTTTTCGCCACGCACGGCATGATGGAAACGACAAAGAGGCGCTTGGGGTCAATGCCGATCTTTTCGGCAAAGTAGCTCTTCGCCACCGCGCCGAACATCTGTTGGGGCGACTTGGCCGTGGAGAGATTGCCGGTCATTTCGGGATACTGCGACTTGAGGAAGCGCACCCAGCCGGGGCAGCAGGACGTGAACATCGGCCACTGATACTGTTCCTTGTGGGTAAAGCGCTCGATAAATTCGCTGCCTTCCTCCATGATGGTGAGGTCGGCGGCAAAGTCCGTGTCGAACACATAGTGGAAGCCAAGCTCCCGCAGCGCCGCGACCATGCGCCCCGGCGTTGCAAAATCGCTCGAAAGTCCGAACTGCTCGGCCCATGCCGCACGCACCGCAGGCGCGACCTGCACCACGGTGATGATGTTCGGATCGTCGATCGCGTCGAAGACGCGGCCCGTGTCGTCGCGCTCGCGCAGCGCCGCCGTCGGGCAGTGGGTGATGCACTGGCCGCAGTAGGTGCATTCGGTGTCCTGAATGCGGCGGTTGTAGGATGCGTCCACGACCGTGCGCGAGCCCGTGCCGAGCAGATCCCAGATCTTCACGCTCTGCACCCTTTCGCACACCTGAATGCAGCGCAGGCACTGCACGCACTTGTCGTTTTCGCGGATGAGCGGCGTGGAGCAATCCACCGGCTCATGGCGCAGCTTCTTCGGGAAATGCGTGCCGCGCATATTGAAGTCGTTGGCAAGCTGCTGGAGCGTGCAGTTGCCGCTCCGCGTACAGTTGGTGCAGGAGGTATCGTGATGCGAAAGGATCAGGCGCAGATTCATGCGGCGCGCCTCGCGCGCCTTGGCGCTGTTGGTGAAAACGACCATGCCGTCCGCCACCACGTTGTCGCACGCGGGGACGAGACGGGCCATGCCCTCGACCTCCACACAGCAGATGCGGCACGCGCCGATCTCATTGATATCCTTTAGGTAGCAGAGCGTGGGGATATGGATGTTGAGCTTGCGCGCCGCCTCTAAAATGGTCGTATCCTCCGGCACGGTGACGCTCTTATGGTCGATGGTCAGCGTAACAGTTTTTACCATTTGCCCTTCCTCCCTCCGCGGAAAATACCGTAGCCGAAGTGGTCGCAGCGCAGGCAGCGCGACGCCTCGGTGTAGGCCTCTTCATCCGTCAGGCCGCACTCGATGCACTTGAAGTCGTGCTTGCGCTCGCCCGCCTCGCGCTCGGTGGTGTCGATGCGGCCGTGCGGCGGCTTGTTGTTCAGTCTCGGCGTCGGCACGACCACACCGGGGTCGATCTCATGGTGGAAGCCAAGATATTCGTCGATATTCGCTGCGGCGACCTTGCCGGCTGCGATGGCGCGGATGACGGTCGCGGGGCCGGTGACGCAGTCGCCGCCAGCAAAGACGCCGTCCATATTGTCGATCTGGCCGCTGGCCTCGGTGACAAACGCACCGCGCTTGATGGCGATCTTCGTCTGCTCAAAGCCGTGGGTCTCCACGCCCTGACCGATGGCGACGACGACCACGTCCGCCGCGATGCGCTTTTCGCTGCGCTTGGCCTTTTCCGGCGCGGGGCGGCCCTTTTTGTCCATCTCGCCGATGATCTGCGGCTGCGTCCACAGCGCGACGGCATGGTCGCTCGCGTCGGTCTCGATGCGCACGGGGGCCTGCAGCGTCACCAGCTCCACGCCCTCGGCCACAGCGCCCTCCACTTCCTCAGCAAGCGCCGTCATGTCCTCCTGACGGCGGCGGTAGACGCAGCTCACCTTGCGCGCGCCCAGTCTCACCGCGCTGCGGCAAACATCCATCGCGACGTTGCCGCCGCCGATGACGACAATATCCTTATTGCGAAAATCGGGCATATGGTCGTCGCCGATCTCGCGCAGCATCTCGACGGCGGAGATGACGCCGTCCGCGTCCTCGCCCTCGATACCGGTCTTCTTATCCGTGTGCGCGCCGAGCGCGATGTAGAGCGCGTCGTTCTGCTGGCGCAGCTCGTCGAACGTCACGTCGTCGCCGACGTTGACGTTCACGTGCACGTCGATGCCGAGCGCCAGCATGGAGGCGATCTCCGCATCGAGCACCTCGCGCGGCAGGCGGTAGTTGGGAATGCCGTAGCGCAGCATTCCGCCGAGCTTCGCGCGCTTTTCATACACGGTGACCTTGTGCCCCATCAGCGCCAGATAGTACGCCGCGGAAAGACCGCTCGGTCCGCCGCCGATGACGGCGATCTTCTTGCCCGTAGGCTCGGCGCAGTCTGGCTGCGGCACATAGCCCGCGTTATCCACCGCGTAGCGCTTCAGGCCGCGGATGTTGACCGCGTCATCGATCATGTTTCTGCGGCAGCGCGCCTCGCACGGATGCTCGCAGATATACGCACAGGCCGAGGGGAAGGGATTATCCTTGCGGATCAGGCGCACGGCATCCGCGTAGCGGCCATACTTGATGAGCACAAGATAGCCTGGGATATCCACGCCCGCGGGACACAGCGCCACACAGGGCACGGGCTCGCGCATCCCGCCGAGGCAGCGGTGGCGCAGGATATGCTCCTCATAGTCGTCGCGGAAGCCCTGCACGCCGTCGAGCACCAAACGCGCCGCATCGCGTCCGATGGCACAGTCGGCACTGTTGACGATCACGCGCGCCATGCGCTCAATGATCGAAATGGTCTCCATCGTGGCCTCGCCCTCGAGCACCTGCTCCATCAGCTCGGAGAGCTGACCGAGACCGATGCGGCAGGGCACGCACTTGCCGCAGGTCTGCGCGTGGCAAAGGTCCAGAAAGCTCTTGGCAAGGTCCACCGGGCACAGTCCCGGAGGGCTTGCGGCGATACGCCGCTCCACATCGCGGTACAGCCCGTCGATGACAGTCTGCGAATGGGAGGGCGTCATGATATCAAGTCTTGACACTGCTGTTTTCTCCTTTCACTGCTTGCCAAAGGATGCCATCGGTCGCCCGATGAAATATCTATAAATAGATATCATCTATAATAAGTGATACGTTTCTATTTTTCAATAGTCAATGTGTCATTTTTGTCCGATTTTGCATTCCAAATCGTTGTGTCTTGTATAAAGACGCGCGGAGGCCGCAGCCTCCGCGCACAACGATCCTTCTCTTATTTGCCGCGCACCTCATCAAAGAGATCGGTGACGGCCTTTTCAGGCGCTTTTGTCGCAAGCGAAACGATAACGATCGCTGCGCAGGCCGCGAGGAATGCCGGCAGCAGCTCATAGATGGCCCATGCGCCGCCCATCGGCGCGATGAGGTACTTCCAGATGAAGACCACCGCGCCGCCGGTGATCATGCCGGCGAGCGCGCCCTGCCTGTTCGCGCGCTTCCAGAAGAGCGAGAACAGCATCACAGGGCCAAATGCCGCGCCAAAGCCCGCCCACGCGAACGACACCACGCGGAACACCGAGCTGTTGGGGTCCCACGCCAGCACGATGCCGACCAGTGCGATGCAGATGACCGTGGCACGCGCGGCCAGCATCGTCGTGCGCTGGCTCATCTTCACACCGAAGGAGTGCTGCATCAGGTCCTGCGACACACTGGACGCCGCCGCTAAGAGCTGCGAGTCCGCCGTCGACATCGTCGCCGCCAGAATGCCCGAGAGGATGACGCCCGCCATAACAGCCAGCACCACACCGTAGCGGCTCATGAGGTCCGCGAGCTTGATGATGATGGTCTCGGACTCCGCGCTCGTAGCCAGGGCAGGCACCTTGCCCGCTGCGGTCACACTGTTGCCGATCACGCCGATGAAAACGGCAATGAACATCGAAATAACGACCCAGATCGTCGCGATGCGGCGGGACTGATTGAGCTCCTTCTCCTCGCGGATGGCCATAAAGCGCAGCAGAATGTGCGGCATACCGAAGTAGCCGAGGCCCCAGGCAAGCGTAGAGACGATGCTCAGCGCGCTGTAGGTCGAAGCGGTGCCGGTCGAGGCGTCGTAGCCCTGCGTCATATTGAGATAGCCCGGAAGAGAACGGGCATTGTCGATGACCGCGTCAAGCCCGCCCGCCTGCTGAATGCCGAAGCACACGATGACAAGCAGCGCGATGGTCATGAAGATCGACTGGATGAGATCGGTGAACGAAACGGCCATGAAGCCGCCCATCACCGTGTACAGCACGACCACGATTGCTCCAAGGATCATCGCCGTGTGGTACTCCACGTTAAACAGGCTGTTGAAAAGCGTGCCGATGGCCTTGAAGCCGGACGCCGTGTAGGGAATGAAGAAAATCAGGATGATGACCGCCGCGATGCAGGAAAGCAGGTGCTTTTTATCACCGTAGCGGCGGGCGAAAAAGTCGGGGATCGTGATGGCGCCGAGCCTTGCCGAATACCGGCGCAGGCGGCGCGCGACGATCAGCCAGTTGAGGTAGGTGCCGAGCGCCAGACCGATGGCCGTCCACGTGACCTCCGGCAGGCCGCAGAGATAGGCAAGGCCCGGCAGACCCATCAGAAGATAGCTGCTCATGTCGCTCGCCTCGGCGCTCATGGCCGTGACGATGGGGCCCATCTTGCGGCCGCCGAGATAGAAATCGTCGGAGCTCGCGCCGCTGCCCTTCTTGCCGAAGTATATGCCGACAAACACCATCGCGCCTAAATACAGCGCGATGGTAACGGTAATGATGATCTGTGCGCTTGTCATGTGAATTTTCTCCTTCAGATACGATTCAGATTTGCGCAGTATAACACAAAAGAAAACAGACGTAAATACAGAATGCCGTACAGAATAATTCCTGTACGGCGTTCTAAAATTATTAAAATTTTATTGATTTTTCATCACTTTTTTGATGAACGACAATATAGACTATTTATCAAACCAATTCTATTTTTTGCGAAACCCGTCTAAAAGCATCGGCATCATCTCGCGCGCATACTGAACGAGCGAGTATTCCCCGCCGGAGAGACACCAGTCGTACATCAGCCCGCGCTCAAACATGGCGTAGGCCTTGACGATCTCGCCGACGGTGTGGGCATCCGAAAGCTCTCCGCGCTCCTGCCCCTGCGAGACGATCTGCCGCAGCAGCCGGTAATAGGTGCGCTTGCGGTCGAGCAGGTGCTTTTCGCCCTTTGTGACGAGCTGGGAGGAAAAAAGACGCGCCAGAAGCTCGATGGAGACCGTATTTTCGATCGTTGTGAACAGCTCCTGATTGAGCCAGCACAAAAGCGCGATGCAGTCCATCTCATCGTGGGGCTGCTGCATCAATTCTTCATACCGCTCGTCGAACAGCACCGAAAGCGACGAGAGCAGCGCGTCCTTGCCGTCGAAATAGTGGTAGAACGAGCCCTTTGAGGTCTCGGACTCAAAGATGATCTCCTCCACCGTTGTTTCCTCATAGCCCTGCTCGTAAAAGAGCTTCCACGCCGCCGCGACGATGCGGCCCTTCGTGTTGCGGCTCGATTTTTTCGCCATGGGTCTCCCCTCCTTCGTGTCTGCTCGCCCGCTTCAGCGCAGATGCGCGCGCAGGAATGCGCGGGCGTTTTCGTAGAAGATGCCGTCAAGCTCCCGCTGCGTCAGGCCGCGCGAGAGCAGATAGTCATAGGCCGCCGCGACCTTTTCCGGCGACGAAAGGCAGTCCGGCAGGTCCGCTCCGTCAAAGTCCGAGCCGAGGGCAAGGCTTTTCTGCGCGCCGAGGTCGAAAAAGTGCGTGATGTGCCGGTAGAGATCGTCCAGGCTGCGCACATCGCCGTCATCGCGCAGGAAAACGCCATAATAGTTGAGCCCGATGAGGCAGCCGCGCCGCACCATCTCTTTGATCTGTGCGTCCGTCAGGTTGCGCTTGTGCGCGCAGACCGCGCGGGCGTTGGAGTGCGTGGCGACGAACGGCCTTTCCGCCGTTTCGAACACGTCCGCAAGCCCCGCATCATTGAGGTGCGAAACGTCGACGAGTATCCCGCAGCGCTCCATCTCGCGCACGGCATCGCGGCCGAAGGCCGTCAGCCCCCGGTCAGTCACATTGCCCGAGCCGAGCTCATTTTCCCCGTTCCACGTGAGCGTCACGGCGCAGACGCCCTGACGCTTCAGTTTTCCGATGCGCGACAGGTCCCCCGCGAACGCGCTGCCGTTCTCCACGCTCAAAAAGGCCGCCGTCTTCCCCGCCGCCCACGTGCGCTCCATGTCGGATACCGTGCGGCAGGGCGACACCCGATCCGAAAAGTTCTGCATCTGGCGGTCAAAATTTTCACGCGATGCGTCGAAAAAGCGGACCGCCTCCTCCCCGCGCAGGCGGTCCGGCAGGAAAACGGCGAAAAACTGCGCCCAGTGCACATCCTGTGGGAGGTTTGAGAGCGAGAGCGAGCGGGCCGGGTCGTCAAGTGTGTTGGAATCGGGCGAGCCGGCGTGCATACAGTCGGTCAGTGTGTCGCAGTGAAGGTCGATGATGGCATAGGGGCGCATAGTGCTTGCCTTCCTTTCCGGTTTTGTTTCTTGCTGCATTATACGCTTTGCGCGCCCGTTTCTCAACCCTGAAAAAGCCGTGCGGCGGCATATCCCTTAACGTCCTCTTTACAAGCCGCGGCAAATACTGATATACTAAGGAGCAGAAAGGGGCTGAATGCCATGGACAATATTTCCCAGATCATCTCCCGCTCGATCGGCGGCTACAGCATCGGCAGCATCCTCTCGGCGCTGCTGACGTTTCTCATCTGCCTGATCGTCGTGCGGCTCGTGATGAAGCTCTGCGCGCGGCTGCTCTCGCGCGCGAGCCGCCTGAACGAACGGCTGCAGAAGGTCATCCTCACGAGCTTGAAAACGCTTCTTTACCTGCTGAGCATCATCATCACGGCCGAGGCGCTCGGCATCAACACCTCGTCGCTGACGGCGATCATGTCGGTGCTGACATTGGGCATCACACTCGCGGCGGAGGATATCCTCGGCAACGTCGCCGGTGGGCTCGTCATTCTCTTCTCTCATCCGTTCTCGCTTGGCGATGAGATCGAGGTCAGCGGTACGACCGGCACGGTGCGCGAAATTTCGCTGACGCACACAAAGCTCGAGACGGCGGACGGCCAGATCGTGCTCCAGCCCAACCGCGAGATGTCCAGCTCGAAGATCATCAACTTCACGCTTCTGGGCCGCCGCCGCATCGTCTACAAGGTCACCGCGTCCTACGACGCGCCGACAGAGGCGGTAAAAAGCGCGTGCATGGAGGCGGTGCTCGCCTTCCCCGCCGTGCTGAAGGAGCCCGCGCCGACGGTGTATCTCTCCAATTACGGCGCGAGCGCCATTGAATACACCATCCGCTGCTGGACGACGCCCGGCAACTACTGGGACACCTACTTCAAGATGTACGAGGTGCTGCGCGGCACCTTTGCCAAGCACGGCGTGGAGATGACCTATGATCACCTGAACGTGCACGTGGTGCCGGAGAAGCCCAATGAAAATTAAAGTTGTCGATATGACCTACGAGCAGGCGCTTGCCCAGCCGCCCGCCAAACACCGCCCCCCGCAGCGGCCGTCATTGGCGCTGCGCAGCCTTCTGCGCGCGGCGTCCGCGCCGGACCTTCATGCCACACATTTTCACTGTGAAAAGCGCGGCATGGAGCGGCTTGCGGATGACGAGCCCTGCCTCGTTCTGATGAATCACTCCTGCTTTCTCGATCTCGAGATCGCCGAAACGGTGCTCTATCCGCGTCCGTTCAACATCGTCTGCACGTCGGACGGCTTCGTCGGCAAGGGGGCGCTGATGCGCAGCGTCGGCTGTATCCCCACGAGCAAGTTCTGCTCGGACGCAGCCCTTGTGCGCGATATGCTCTACTGCGTGCGCAAGCTCAAAACGTCGATCCTGCTCTATCCCGAGGCGAGCTACAGCTTCGACGGCACGGCCACGCCCCTGCCCGAAAGCATCGGCAAGTGCGTCAAGACCCTGGGCGTACCGGTTGTGATGCTGCGCACCTACGGTGCGTTCGCGCGCGACCCGCTCTACAACGGGCTGCAAAAGCGTCGGGTCGACGTCTCTGCCGAGCTCAAATACCTGCTCTCCCCGACGGAGATCGCGCGGGAAACGGTCGACGCGATCAACGCGCGCATTTCCGCGGAGTTCACGTTCGACAGCTTCCGCTGGCAGCAGGAAAATCGCGTCTCTGTCAGCGAGTCCTTCCGCGCCGACGGGCTCAACCGCGTGCTCTACAAGTGTCCTCACTGCCTCACCGAGGGGGAAATGGAGGGCAAGGGCACGACGCTTGTGTGCCGTCATTGCCGCAAGGAATATCACTTGACAGAGTTTGGCGCACTGGAGGCCTTGGATGGCGAAGCCGCGTTCACGCACGTGCCGGACTGGTACGCCTGGGAACGGCAGTGCGTGCGTGAGGAGCTGCAAAACGGCAGCTACGTGCTCGATATTCCCGTGCGCATCTGCATGATGGTCAACACGCGGCAGATCTGCCGCGTGGGTGAGGGGCGGCTGCACCATGACGCAGACGGCTTTCACCTGACTGGCTGCGGCGGGAAATTGGACTATTTCCAAAAGCCCACAGCCTCCTACAGTCTGTATGCCGATTATTTCTGGTACGAGATCGGTGATATGCTCTGTATCGGTGACCGCAAAACGCTGTACTACTGCTTCCCGCTCGAAGGCGGAGACATCGTTGCCAAAACGCGCCTCGCGGCCGAGGAACTTTACAAGCTGAAGCGCGCGTCCAGGGCGCTTGGATAGCGCCGTGCGGCGCGCAGTAAAAGAGGGCATCTCTTTTTCAAAAGAGATGCCCTCTTTTTCGTTTCGTCTCCGTGCCGGTGCTTTCCTCTCAGGCTCCCTGCGCGTCAAAGCCCTTGAGCGACCGCTTTTCCTCGCGCAGGAAGGTGATCACGCTCAGCAGGAACGGGAAGAAGTACGTGGCGACGCGGTACAGGACCAGTGCCGACGAAGCTGCCGCCGTGCCCGCCCATGGAGAAAACAGGAGCAAAAAGGCGAATTCCATCGGCCCCACGCCCGCGACGTTCGGCAGCGCGCTCGTGATGAGCAGCATCAGCGAAGAGAGCAGCTGCACCTCGGCAAACGAAAGCGCCGTGCAGCCCGCAAGACGCAGCGCAAGATAGGGGATGGAATAAAGCACGAAGAGCTTCAGCAGGCTCACGGCGATGCCGCGCACGCGCACCGACGGCACGAGCAGGACCTTGCGCGCCTCGGTGTTGAGCTGGGCAAGGCTGCTCCCCCACTTTTCGCGCCGCTCGTTCCACTTTGGCGTGTCCGGCAGCTTTTTGAAAAGCAGCAGCACGAGATCCAGCACCCTGTCCCAGGTGTAGAGCAGCGTGAGCACCAGCACAATGAGCGCGCCGATGCCGTAGCCGATGAGAATATAGCGGGAAAGGCCGCTCGCGCTTTCACGCAGCCAGCCGCCGCCCAGCAGCAGCGCGGCCGTTGCGTAAAGCAGGACGGATATCTTGTGCAGAACGTACTCGCTCGCCATAATGCCAAGCGCGCCGCCCGCGTCCAGGCCTCGCCTGTAAAGGTAAAAGCTTTGCATGGGCAGCGTGCCCGCGCCCATGGTCGCAATGTTGCCGAACACGCCGAGGAAGGTCGTATTCAGCGCGTCGGCAAAGCGCACGTCCTTCTTTTTGCGCCGCAGCAGGACAAAGCCGACCGCCGCTTCCATACCCTCGTAGGCAAAGCCGAGCACGAGCAGCAGCAAAACGCCCCGGAACGGCACGGTGCGCAGGTTGGTCAAGATCTCCGGCAGCGCGTCCCGGAAGACGAGCAGAAACGCGGCAAAAAGCAGCGCAAGCGTGACCGCGCTGATGAGATAGGATTTTTTCCGGCCCCTGTTCATGCGTGCTCCCCTCCTGTCCCGCGCGGTTTCCGATCAATCTTATAATTATAAGATTATAGTGCCGCGGGCGCGCGGTGAACAGTGGCAATTTTCTCTTTCCGCACAAAAACGGCTTGCCTTTGCGCACAGTTTATAAAGAATGCGTTAAGAAATCATCGTTTCTTTTCTTGCAAGTTGCGTTCTCATCAGGTATAATATGATAAATTCGAGGAAAAAGTTGAAATTGAGAGGAGACCCCACATGGCGCTTCGCACCAAGAACGCGATCCGCCGCAGCTTTGTCGAGCTGCTGGCCGAACGTCCCTTTGATAAAATTTCCGTGCGCGACATCGCCGAGCGGAGCGAGGTCACGCGCAACACCTTCTATTATTATTACACCGACATTTACGCCCTGACAGAGGATGTGTTCGAATCCGAGGTCGAAAAGCTCTCGGAAAGTATCGACAGCTACGACTCCTGGCAGAAGGCATTCCTGGCCGCGACAGCCTTCGCCGCGGAAAACAAGCGCATGATCCTGCACCTTCACAATTCCGCGCACCGCGATATCCTTGCGCGCTATTTCCACAAGACCATTCTGACCGGTATGCTCTCTTACGTGCAGAAGGAGGCCGAGGGGCTCGATGTCAGCGAGCGCAAAATCATGGCGCTGGCGCGCTTTTACACGGCGGCGCTCGCCGGGCTGACGGTCGAGTGGCTCGACAGCGGCATGAAGGGTGCGCCGGACTCCTTCCTCGCCGATCTCGGCGATATGCTCGACGGCAACATTCGCCATTCGCTCGAGCGCGGCTGTGGCAAAGCCGACCACTAAAACCTCCGCAGCGTTTCGCGCCCGCAGGCGTGACAGAAATTCCGATCCGTTTTTCGGCAGTCTCCGGGAGGAGCGCAGATGCGCTCCTCCCTTTTTGTCCGCGAGCAGCGGGTAAACTTAACGCTCTGTTTACACTTCCGCCCTGTTCATACCCCGTTTTTTCTGATAGAATGGTATTGTATTTCCACCAATGAAGGAGTGAGGTTTTGTACCAGAAGCAAATTCTACTTGAAAAGCTGCGGGAGGCCACTGCGTCGGTCCTGCCCATCAGCCTGATCGTGATGCTCATCTGCTTTGTGCTGGTGCCGGTGGACACAGGGCTCATGCTCTCGTTCGTGCTGGCAACGGCTATGCTGATCCTTGGCATGGGCCTCTTTACGCTGGGCGCGGATATGTCGATGAGCCGCATCGGAAACTACATGGGCGCAAAGCTGACGAAATCGCGCAACCTGCCGCTCATTCTGTTTGTGAGCTTTGCCCTCGGCGTCGCCATCACGGTGGCGGAGCCGGACTTGCAGGTGCTCGCGGGCAACGTGCCGGAGATCGACACGACGGTGCTGATCCTGACCGTTTCAGTCGGCGTGGGCTTCTTCCTGATGCTGTGCATGGTGCGCATTCTCTTCTCCATCTCGCTGCGCACAATGCTCATCGTGTTTTACGCCGTCGTCTTTCTTGCGGCCTTCCTGTCGGACGCGGATATTCTCTCCGTCGCCTTTGACTCCGGCGGCGTGACGACGGGCCCGATGACTGTGCCGTTCATCATGGCGCTCGGCGTCGGCGTCGCGTCCATCCGAAGCGACGAAAATGCCAAGGCGGACAGCTTTGGTCTCGTTGGCCTGTGCTCCATCGGGCCCATTTTATCGGTGCTGCTGCTCGGCGCGATCTACAAGACGCAGCCGAGCGCGGCCGAGAGCGGCGCGGGGGCGCTTGTCTCCTCCACGGTGGAGCTCGGCCGGGACTATCTGCACGCGCTGCCGGAGTACCTCTGGGAGGTGACGATGGCGCTGCTGCCGATCGTTGTCTTTTTCCTCATCTTCCAGGTCATTTCGCTCAAGCTGCGAAAGCTGCCGTTCCTGCGCATCATGGTCGGCATCCTCTATACTTATCTCGGGCTTGTGCTGTTCCTCACGGGCGTGAACGTGGGCTTTTCCCCGCTGGGCTACGCGCTTGGCGCAGCGCTCGCGGAGGGGTGGAAGGTCTACCTGCTCGCGCCGCTTGCGATGCTGATGGGCTGGTTCATCATCAATGCCGAGCCCGCCGTCCACACGCTCAACAAGCAGGTCGCCGAGCTGAGCGCGGGCGCGATCTCCGAGCGCTCGATGGGCCTGAGCCTGTCGGTCGCCGTGTCCGCCGCGGGCGGACTTGCGATGCTGCGCGTCATCACGGGCATCTCGATCATGTATTTCCTCGTGCCGGGCTATCTCATCGCCATCGCGCTGAGCTTTTTCGTGCCGCGCACCTTTACGGCCATCGCCTTCGACTCCGGCGGCGTTGCCTCGGGACCGCTGACGGCGACCTTCATGCTGCCGTTTGCAACGGGCGCGTGCGAGGCGCTCGGCGGCAATGTGATGACGGATGCCTTCGGCCTTGTCGCGCTCGTTGCGATGATGCCGCTCATCACCGTGCAGGTGATGGGGGCCATTTACGTGGTCAAATCCCGTCACGCGGCCGAAGAGCCCGCGCTGCCGGACTTTGGCGACAACGAGATCATCGAGCTGTGGGAGGCGTGCTGATATGGAACTCTACTGTGTAATTGCCATCACCGACCACGAGCGCGGCGAAGCGATGAATACGCTCTATCGCGCGGCGGGTCTGCGCGGCATCCTGAGTATGCCGGGACGCGGCACGGCCACGAGCGAGCATCTCGCCATCTACGGGCTGGATGCGACGGAAAAATACGTCATCAGTGCCATCGGCAACGGCTCCGAGGCGGAGGGGCTCATCAAATCCGCCAAGCGCAAGCTTTTTATCGACATTCCGGGCAACGGCGTCATGCTGACCGTGCCGCTCAAGAGCGTGGCGGGCGGCAAAACGCTCGCCTATCTCACCGACGAACAGAAATTAGGAGGTGCACCGCGCATGGATTTTGAACACGAGCTGATCATCGTCATTCTGAACGAGGGTTATTCCGACTTTGTCATGGATGCGGCGCGCGCCGCGGGCGCTGGCGGCGGCACGGTGCTGCACGCCAAGGGCACGGGCGGCACACGCGGAGAGAAATTCTTCAGCGTGAGCCTGGCCGACGAAAAGGACATGATCTACATCATCGCCCACAGGGACGAAAAGGCCGCCATCATGCGTTCGATCAACGAGCAGGCCGGCCCCGGCAGCAGAGCGGGAGCGATTTGCTTCTCGCTGCCGATCTCATCCGTCGCAGGTCTTCGCGCCCGGGAGGAAAACTGAGCACTTTCTCTGTATACGACAACAGCGCCGCTGCGAATGCAGCGGCGCTGTTAAGCTATAGATGAGGATCTGCTCGTTTGACAAATTAGAATTTGTCAATTTCCCTCGTCTATGGTTTCTTTCCACTGACGGTATTCTGGTGTTTCATCCCATTCCAGCGCTCTGTCAATATAGAACTCCGCCAGTTCAAAAGACGCAGGAGGCGTCAGTGCAACAAAAAGATAATACGCCATTAAAAATGCGCAGCGAGCAGCAGGCTGCATTTTTCCCTCATCCTGCAGCCTATGCAGCGATGCCTCCAAGACGAAGAACAGGTTAAGCCGATTTACTTCATTTGCATCTGCATAAAAGCAATTCAGGTCATCAAGCGTGAGTTTCAATACTTCATTCTTATCAAAATAAGGGTGTCCGAAGTCGATTTTTATCTCCATGGAATTTTCCTCCACAAATCCCGGTTTGTTTCATACTTTTCTTAAATCGATCATACCAGAAATGCACGCGGAAATCTATTGTTTGACAAAGGCCACCCGGACAGCTTTTGTCCGGGCGGCCTCGGTATGGATCATAAATTTGCTGCTCTTTTCGCTTTTCAGCCCTCCGTCTTTTCCCCGCGGGCGAGCGACACGATATCGCCCACACCGTCCAAGACCATGCTCGGGCGGTAGGCGTAGGTCTTGATGGTCTCGCGCGTGGAGACGCCCGAGAGCACCAGCACCGTAGACATACCGCTCTCCATGCCGGAGATGACGTCGGTATCCATGCGGTCGCCGACCATGACGGCCTCGGCCGAGTGGCAGTGCAGCATTTTGAGCCCCGTGCGCATCATCAGCGGGTTCGGCTTGCCGCAGAAGTACGCCTGCGTGCCGGTCGCCATCTCGATGGGTGCGACGAGCGCGCGGCAGGCGGGCACGATGCCGTTTTCGATGGGACCGGAGACGTCGGAATTCGCACCGATCAGCTTCGCGCCCCTCCAGACAAGGTTTGTCGCCTTGGTGAGCGTGTCGAGCGAATAGGAGCGCCCCTCGCCCACGACGACGTAGTCGGGGTTCACGTCGTTCATCGTGATGCCCGCGTCATAGAGCGCGTTCAGAAGCCCCGCCTCGCCGATGGCGAAGACCGAGCAGCCCGGCGCCTGATCGCGCAGGAATGCGGCGGTCGCAAGCGCGCTCGTATAAAAGTGCTCCTCCGTCACGTCAAGGCCCATACGCGCAAGCTTCTGACTGAGCTCGCGCGGCGTGTAGCCACTGTTGTTCGTCAGAAACAGATATTCCTTATTTTCATCGTGCAGCCACTGGATGAACTCCGCCACGCCCGGCAGCACGCGGTTGCCGTGGTAGATGACGCCGTCCATGTCGCAGATAAAGCCCTTCTTTTCGTTAAAATCCAGCGTATTGTAAAAGTCCATTTTCTATTTTCTCTCCTCTCTTCCAATTTCATCGAATACAGTATAGCAGAGGGATTTGTCAACTTCCAGCAAAAAAATGTAAAATGTATGCAAAATCAAAGGCGGCGGACGTTTTCATCCACCGCCTTTGCACGTTTTACTTGTTGACGCAGGTATCGGCGAAGCTGAAGCCGTTCTTCATCTGCTCGCTTGCGGCCTTAAGGACCTTGTTGAGGATCTGCGTGCTCTCCTTTTTCACCATCGCGCAGAGCTCGTCGTTCGCCTGCGCGGTGAGCGAGAAATCGCCGCTCTCGCGCATGAGCCTGTCGTATTTCAGGATGATCTGGCGGCCGCGGATGTTCACCGCGTCCTGATAGCCCCAGACGCTCTGGATGCACGCGCCATAGCACTTATCCGCCAGCGCGCCGACAAAGCGGCTGACCCAGTAGAGGTTATCGGTCTCGGCGTCGAGCGTCACATTGCTCAGATAATCCGGCATTTTCGATACGTTCGTGTAGACCGGCAGCCACGCGGAAAACGTCGTGGAGCCGAAGCACACCCACTCAACGCCCCTGATCGCATCGGGCACATCGCTTCTGATCTGGCAGATGGTCGTCACGCCGGTGCGGTTGATACCGATGGGGCGGTAAATGCCGCTCTTTTCCGCGCTGCGGCCCGCGTAGGGGTCATAGGGCGTGCCCTGATAGTGGGAAGACAGCAGATACTGGATATCCTCAGCAGCCACCTTGCGCTCCGGCACATAGGACCACGGGATATCGTCGCTCTCCGGCGTGAAGTCCGCGTTCTCGCCATCCCAGCGGTAGGTGTGCGGCGCAAGGCAGCGGCCCATAAACCACGCGCGCGGCGTATTGTAGATGTGGTCCATGTCGCGGTGCGAGCCGAAAATATCTCTCGGGTCAAATTTCCCGCCCTGATTCAGGTCCAGGTGATACGCCGCGATGAACTCCCTGAGGTCCGCCGAGCAAAGGTGGGATTCCTGCGCGCCGAAGGCATCCTCCAGATCGAACGCATCCATGCCGAACTGGTTGGGGTTGATGATGACACGGTCCTCGGGAATTTTCTTTGCGATCCAGTGGTGGCCGCCGATGGTCTCCAGCCACCAGACCTCGTTTTCATCGTTGAACGCGATCCCGTTGGACTCATAGGTGCCGTACTGCTCCAGAAGGGTCCCGAGGCGCAGCACACCCTCGCGCGCGGAGCGGATGTAGGGCAGGACGAGGACAACGATGTCCTCCTCGCCGATGCCGCCGCAGCGCTCCTCCCCGCCGTCCTCAGCCTTTTGCAGCTCGACCAGCGGGTCGGCCGCGAGCACGCGCGGGTTCGAGGTCGTGGTCTCCGTTGCGGTCATACCGACGTTCGCGGCGTTGATGCCGGTCGCGGCCCAGATCCCGTGCTTGGGGTCTACGCTCGGACAGGCCGTGTAGCGCATGGGCTCTTCCGGCAGCTCGATCTCCACGTGGGACTCCACGCTTCGATAAATCTTGGGCTGCTGCTCGGGCTCGACCACGATCAGCTTCTTCACATCAAAATGGCCATCGTCTGTTCGGGCGATCATCGTCGAGCGGTCGTTCGTCGCCAGCTTACCGGCCAGTACAGTGGTGCAGGGCATCACTAAACATCTCCTTTTCTGTTGTTTTCGGTGTCTGAGGACCATTATATGCGCAGAACGGGCGCCTGTAAAGAAAATGTGGTGCAGAGCCGAAAAAGCATTTGTCCCGAATGAACCCGACCGCGCTATACGAACGTATGCCGGCACGAGCATGAGCGCTGCAAGGGCCGTGCGCTTCACAGCGTTTCCCCTCCCAGGCGATGCTTTTGAGAGCCGGATACCCTCAGCCGATTTTCAGGCAGAAATCGCAGCAGTCTCCGCCCCGGCCCAGCGTTTTGGTACGGTGCCAGACGAGCTTTGGGTGCATCCCGTCATAGGTGATATCGTCGCTGTCGCAGAAGCAGCGGCACAGCTCCGGGCAGCCGTACTGCGCACAGGCATCGTGATAGGGACACTTCGTCATGTCAATGCGCCAGACGCCGCCGGTGGTCTGAATATCCGTTGCCGCAAAGCCCGCCGCCGTACCAAACAGCTTTGGGGTCTGCTCCGCAAAAATGCCTGGGATTTTTCGATAGAGTCCCGGAATATGCAGCAGCCCCACGAAAACCTTTTTCAGCCGCCATGCCCGCCGCTCCACATAGCTGTGAACGGTTTGCAGCGCCCGCTCCCGCGGCATGACCGTTTGCAGCGTTTCATAGGCCGCGATCCCCGGCAGAATTTGGCTTTCCAGATGCCGCTGCTTTTCCGGAGAAGCCCCGGCGTTCTCCCGGAAAAGCTGCGACAGCCTTGTATCGAACGCCGCATTCATCACCTCGGCCTGCTCTGGGAATTTCTTTGCCGTCTTTTGAAAGGCGACCGCCAGATAGCTTTTCTTCATAGGAGATATCTCCCGCACTCCGCCTCCAGCGCCTGCCAGACCGGGTACTGCGCACCGGCGGCATCAAAAAACGCTTTCATGTCCCGATTCAGGGCGCGCATTTCGTCCACCGCGTTCATCGCGTGGTCGGACGCGCAGATTTTTCCGAGGACGGTTGCACACATGAGCTTGAAAAAGCGAAAGCAGGTCTTGCGGTACGCCGCGCCCTCAAATTCCTTGTCCGCCTCCGGCAGGATCTCGTGCCCGGCGTTTCGGATGGCCCGGTAGCCCTCGATATTGGCGTCGATCAGCCGATTCAGGTAGGCATTGTCCTTTTTCAGCTTTTTCAGGCTGCCGTCTGTTTTATAGCAGGTGAAAACCGCCGGAAGCACAAACGCGGCGTGGCACAGGAGATAGTCCCCCATGTTCGGCTCATAGGTGACCTTATACTTCGTGCCTGCAAAGATCTCCTGAACCAGCCGTTCCTGCGACGGCGCACTCCGGAGCGGCCCGACGGTGATCTTGCGGAGGTCTACAGAATCCACATAATTGCTTTCCCGATGTCCGGCAGCACTGGTAAAGGCAAACAGCACATTCTTCTCCGGCAAAAGCGCCGCCGTTTCCGAAGCACGCACATTGTTTCCCACAAAGATGATCGTTTTTGCCCGGCTCGCCCGCAGCGTTTCAATGATCGTTTCGATCTGCGTATAGCGCACAGCGACAAAAATCACATCATAGGCATCCTCCGGCGAAAGCTCCTCTGCCACCGGGATCCGACTGACTGCCGTGCGGTGCGAAAGTGAATTTTTGATGCGCAGTCCATTGCTTCGGATCTCCTCCGCCCATGTGCCTCTTGCCAGCAGCGTGACATCCTTCCCCGCACGAAAGAAATTGTTGGCCAGATTGCAGCCCAGAACGCCCGCGCCAAATACCATAAATTTCATCGTCGGTTTCTCCCCTTTTTTATCAGCGATTTCTGCGGTATCCCGCCTCGTCCCGGTATTCGGGATGGTCCTTCAGATACGCCGCCGCCATGGAGCATCACCATCAGCTCAGGATGCTCCTGTCCGAACTCAAAGTATTTCATGTGCGCACCCCCTTCAGCGTTCCGGCCTTCGCCGCTTCTTCCGTGTCATCTGATTCGTCGTAGGCGTCATAAGGCGCGGTGGGGTCGGGAACCCGCTTTCGGAACGGTGAGCAAAGCTTGTCCTTATGGGCAAAGGCGAACTCGAAGTTGTCCGTC